>NZ_JBHWBS010000014.1:90007-104522 GCF_042735655.1 Streptomyces sp. NPDC059567
CCATATGTGGCGCCCGGTTACGCTGGGGGGTGTTTTTTCGCGGTGTGACCCTGTCTACCGGGGGGCCGGTACCAGACGGGTGGCCCGGCCCCGCGTTCTACGGGCCAGACGGTCCCGGCCCGGGTTCCTGGGGGCCAGACGGTCCCGGCCCGGGGTCCTCAAGCACCCTGGATCCCGTCCTCAGGCAGCCCGGCCGAGCCGGGATCCCCGTCCTCAGGCACCCAGCCGGGCCCTGAGAACCCGTGCGACAGCGGCCCAGGGGCCTGCCGAGGCTCAGACCTTGGCGTTCCTGGCCGCCGGCAGTCCGACCCCCAGGGCCACCGCGCAGACGCACAGGACCAGCGCGATCGGCACCGTCCAGGAGCCGGTCGCCTGGTGGACGGCGCCGGCGGCCAACGGCCCGGCCGCGGCGAGCAGATAGCCGACGGTCTGGGCCATACCGGAGAGCCGGGAGGCGGTGGCCGGGTCGCCCGTCCGCAGCACGATGAGGGTGAGGGCGAGCCCCACCGCACCGCCCTGCCCGACACCGAGCAGCGCGGACCACAGCCAGGCGCCCTGTACGGGGGCGACCATCAGCCCCGCGTAACCGGCGGCGACCAGCGTCGTGACGAGGACGACCAGCCGGCGCTGGCTCCGCATCCGGCCCGCGAGCAGCGGCACCGCGAACGCCCCCGCCACCTGGATCAGGTTGTTGAAGGCGAAGACCACGCCGGCCGTCGAGCGGCTCATCCCGTGGTCCGTGAGGATCGTCGGCATCCAGGCGATCAGGACGTACGACCAGAGCGACTGCAGCCCCATGAAGAGCGTGACCTGCCACGCCAGCGCCGAGCGCCAGACGCTCCTGGCGGGCGCCGCGGGGACGACCCGTACCTCATGCCCCGTACGTCCCCTGGCGATCAGGACCTGCGGCAGCCAGGCGAGCGCGGCGAGCGCCGCGAGCAGCGACCAGAAGGCCAGGGACCCTTCCCAGCCGCCGCCGAGGGCCTGCTCCAGCGGCACCGAAGCCGCCGCGGCCACCGTGGCGCCCGCGATCATCGCGCCCGTGTAGAGCGAGGTCATCGACGCGGCCCGGTCGGGGAAGTCCCGCTTGATCAGACCCGGCATCTCCACGTTGAGCAGGGCGATCGCCGTGCCGACCAGGACACCGCCGCCGTACAGCGCGTACACCGACGGCAGGACGCGCACCAGGATGCCGGCGCCGAGCAGGACCAGCGCCGCGAGCAGCATCCGTTCCGCACCGAAACGCCGACCGAGCCAGGGCGCCACCAGCGCGCCGACGCCGAGGAAGAGCACCGGTACGGACGTCACCAGCGAACTGGCCGTCGACGACAGGCCGAAGGACGCCGCGATCTCGCCCACCAGCGGGGACACGCCGGCGAGCGCCGCGCGCATGTTGAGCGAGGCCAGCACGATCCCGACCAGCAGCAGGACCGGATGGGCGAGCAACGCGCGCCGCCCCACCGCCCCTTGGGCCGGGGGAAGGGCATCGGCCCCCGCGTCGAGAACCGGCGGCCGGGACTCGGTCCTCACGACGCCTCACCCGTGCGCGCCTCATGCACCTCACCCGCACGACCCGTGCGCGCCTCATGCACCTCACCCGCACGACCCGTGCGCGCCTCATGCACCTCACCCGCACGACCCGTGCGCGCCTCATGCACCTCACCCGCACGACCCGTGCGCGCCTCATGCACCTCCGCACGACCCGTGGGCGCCTCCCCCGTCCCCGCCTCGCCCGTCAGCGCCGTGATCGTCTCCATCGGCACCCGCAGCAGCTCCCGCGCCCCCGCCTCCGCCGCCTCCGCGTCCCCCGTCTCGATCGCCGCGACCAGGGCCTCGTGCGCGTCGATGTCGACCGGCGGCATCTCCCGGTCGCCGAGCGCCTCCACCAGCACCTCGTGCACCTGCGTGGAGAAGAAGCGGTACACCTCGGCGAAGGCCGCGTTGTGCGTGGCCTCGACGACGGCCAGGTGGAACGCCATGTCCGCGTCCGCGGCACGGTCGCCCTCCTCGCGGAGGGTCGCCAGCGCCGCCCGCAGCCGCAGCAGGTCGTGGGTGTCCCGCCGTACCGCCGCGAGGCGCGCCGCCTCCGCCTCCAGGGCCATCCGCAGCTCCATCACGTCCCGCGCACCCGCATGGCGCACTCCGCGCAGGACGGCGGCCGGATCGGCGGTCGACCTGACAAAGGTGCCGTTGCCCTGGCGGGACTCCAGGAGGCCCGCGTGGACCAGAACCCGCACCGCCTCGCGGACCGTGTTGCGCCCGACGCCCAGCTGCTCGGCGAGCGCGTGCTCGGTCGGAATGCGGTCCCCGACCCCCCACTCGCCCTGCGCGAGCTGGTCGCGCAGCTGCTCCACCACGGAGTCCACCAACGAGGTCCGCCCCGCCGCCTTCAGCCCCATCACCACTCCACACGATATATTCGCCCGGTTGCCCAGTCATCCTACAACTGACCCGTGGGGCAGGCGCCGGACTACTGTGGGCCCGTACGCGGACCGAACACCCTCACCACCTTCGGGAGTCAGTCATGTCAGACCGCTTCGACGTCGTCGTACTCGGAGCTGGCCCCGGCGGCTACGTCGCCGCCATCCGCGCCGCCCAGCTGGGCAAGCGGGTCGCGGTCGTCGAAGAGAAGTACTGGGGCGGTGTCTGCCTGAACGTCGGCTGCATCCCCACCAAGGCGCTCCTGCGCAACGCGGAGCTCGCCCACATCTTCAACCACGAGGCGAAGACCTTCGGCATCAAGGTCGACGGCACGGTCTCCTTCGACTACGGCGAGGCGTTCAGCCGCAGCCGCACGGTCGCGGACGGCCGGGTCAAGGGCGTCCACTTCCTGATGAAGAAGAACGGCATCACGGAGTTCGACGGCCGGGGCACCTTCGTCGACGCGAACACGATGCAGGTCGCCAAGTCCGACGGCACCACGCAGACGATCACCTTCGACAACTGCATCATCGCCACCGGTGCCACCCCGCGGCTGCTGCCCGGCACGGCCCGCAGCGAGCGCGTGGTGACGTTCGAGGAGCAGATCCTCGCCGAGGACGTGCCGCAGTCGATCATCATCGCCGGCGCCGGTGCGATCGGCATCGAGTTCGCGTACGTGCTCCACAACTACGGCGTGAAGGTCACGATCGTCGAGTTCCTGGACCGGATCGCGCCGCTGGAGGACGCCGACGTCTCCAAGGAGCTGGCGAAGCAGTACCGCAAGCTCGGCATCGACGTCCTGACCTCGACCCGCGTCGAGGCCATCGACGAGTCCGGCCCGCAGGTCCGCGTCACCGTCACCGGCAAGGACGGCGCGCAGAAGGTCCTGGAGGCCGACAAGGTCCTCCAGGCCATCGGCTTCGCCCCGAACGTCTCCGGCTACGGCCTGGAGACCACCGGCGTGGCGCTGACCGAGCGCGGCGCGATCGACGTCGACGGCCGCTGCCGCACCAACGTGCCGCACATCTACGCCATCGGCGACGTGACCGCGAAGCTGATGCTCGCGCACACCGCCGAGTCCATGGGTGTCGTCGCCGCCGAGACCATCGGGAACGCCGAGACCATGGAACTCGACTACCCGATGATCCCGCGCGCCACCTACTGCCAGCCGCAGATCGCCAGCTTCGGCTGGACGGAGGCTCAGGCGCGGGAGAAGGGATACGACGTCAAGGTCGCGAAGTTCCCGTTCACGGCCAACGGCAAGGCGCACGGCCTCGGCGACTCCACCGGCTTCGTGAAGATCATCGCCGACGCGCAGTACGGCGAGATCATCGGCGCCCACCTGATCGGCCCCGACGTCACCGAGCTGCTGCCCGAGCTGACGCTGGCGCAGCAGTGGGACCTGACGGTCAACGAGGTCGCGCGGAACGTCCACGCGCACCCGACGCTGGGCGAGGCCGTCAAGGAAGCCATCCACGGTCTTGCCGGACACATGATCAATTTCTAAGGACTCTCCCAGTTCAGGGTGATAGGCACTGATGCGTGCCGAGTGAAACCCTCCCTGGTGGTGCACCGGGTGGCGAACCCTCCCGACCGATCCGGTCGTGGGTGCGGTCGTCACCCGGTACGCATCTCTGGCTGCTCGTCATCGCGATCACCAGCGTCGTCATCGCGGTCTCGTCGGACGGCCTGGAGCACTATCTCCTGCACCGCAACTCCAGCAATCTGCACCAGCTGTCCCACCACCCGCTCCAGGCCCTGCTCGGCAGCGCGTTCTGGATCGAGGACCCCTCCGACTTCGTGCCGTACGCGGTGCTGTTCGAGGTCTTCCACGCGCCGGTCGAGCGCTGGCTCGGGACGCTGAGATGGTTCCTCACGGTCGCCACCGCGCACGTCGCGGCGACCCTCATCAGCCAGCAGGTCGTCCTGGACGCGATCCAGGACCACGAGGTGCCGCGCAGCATGGCGCACGTCGTGGACATCGGCGTGAGTTACGGGATCGCCGCGTCGATCGGCATCCTCACGTACCGGATCCCTCGGCCCTGGCGGTGGCCCTACCTGGCGGGGGCGGTGGCTGTCTTCGCCGTACCGCTCTTCACGAGCCATACGTATACGGATCTGGGGCACGCGATCTCGCTGGCGATCGGTCTCGCATGCTGGCCGCTCACATGGGGCGTCGACCCGCCCGGTAATTCGGTGGCCGTCGAACCTCCGTCGCGCGCACACTAGTTGTGCGGGAGCCACCCGCCGTGAGACCGGGGAGGAGCGCGACGATGACCGACACCAGTTCGAGCCGGAGTTCGAGTCCGTCGAGCTCCCTGCAGGGCGGCGCCCCCTAGCGCCGCCGGGGCGGCCGCTTCGAGCGCGCGGGTTCTCCGCGCGGGCCGCCCACCCGGAGGATTGGCCGAGTGGTAAGGCAGCGGCTTGCTAAGCCGTCGTCGGGGTCACCCCCGCGCGCGTTCGATCCGCGCATCCTCCGCGTGGCCCTTGGGCGGGCGGCAGCCAGGGCGAGGCCCTCGGGCGCGCCGTACCAGGGCAAGCACCCGCCACGTGGCCCCGGGCCGTACGAAGACAGACGTGCCCTTCGGGCGAACCCGATCCGCAGACGGACCGACCTTCCTCGCGAACGGGCGAACCCGTGCCCCGGACGGACCGACCCATTCGCGAGCGGGTGCTCCCTCTCCGCGGGGCGATGCCCCAGACCCGGGCCGAGCACCGAGGCCTCGGGCCGGCGGCACGGGCAAGCGCTCGTCGGGTGGCCCCGGGCCGTGCGAAGAGCGGCCCTTCGGGCGAAGCCCGCCTATGCCGCGAGCTCGGCCCTTCGGGCGAGGCCCGCCTATGCCGCGAGCTCGGCCCTTCGGGCGGTAGCCCGCCTATGCCGCGAGCTCGGCCTTTCGGGCGGCAGCCGCCTACGCCGCGAGCTCGGCCTTTCGGGCGGCAGCCGCCTACGCCGCGAGCAGACGCTCCAGCACCACCGCGATGCCGTCCTCCTCGTTCGAGGCCGTCACCTCGTCCGCGATCGCCTTCAGGTCGTCGTGCGCGTTCTCCATCGCCACGCCGCGCGCCGCCCAGCCGAACATCGGGATGTCGTTCGGCATGTCGCCGAAGGCGATCGTCTCCGCCGCCTTCACGCCCAGCCGGCGCGCCGCGAGCGACAGGCCCGTGGCCTTGGTCAGGCCCAGCGGGAGGATCTCCACGATGCCGGGGCCGGCCATGACCACGTCCACCAGGCTGCCGACCGTCCGGCGGGCGGCACTCGCCAGCTCGTCGTCCGACAGCGTCGGGTGCTGGATGTAGAGCTTGTTGAGCGGAGCGGACCACAGCTCCGTCGGGTCCTCGAAGCGGACGACCGGCAGCGGACCCTCCTGGACCCGGTAGCCGGGGCTGACCAGCACCTCGCCGTCCAGGCCGTCGCGGCTGGCGGCCAGCGCCAGCGGTCCGACCTCGGCCTCGATCTTCGACAGCGCCAGACCGGCCAGCTGCCGGTCCAGGGTGACCGAGGTCAGCAGCCGGTGCTCGCCCGCGTGGTAGACCTGCGCCCCCTGACCGCACACCGCGAGCCCCTCGTAGCCGAGGTCGTCGAGGATGTGCCGCGTCCAGGGGACGGAGCGGCCCGTGACGACGATGTGCGCGGCCCCCGCCGCCACCACGGCGGCGAGGGCGTCACGCGTACGGTCCGAGACCGACTCGTCGGCGCGCAGCAGCGTGCCGTCGAGGTCCGTCGCGACGAGCTTGTACGGGAACGGGCTCACTTGGAGATCGGCTCCAGGACCTCACGGCCACCGAGGTAGGGCCGCAGCACCTCCGGCACCCGGACCGAGCCGTCCGGCAGCTGGTGGTTCTCCAGGATCGCCACGATCGTGCGCGGCACGGCGCACAGCGTGCCGTTCAGCGTCGCCAGCGGCTGCACGACCTTCTTGCCGTTCCGCTCGTCACGCATCCGCACGGACAGGCGGCGCGCCTGGAAGCCGTCGCAGTTCGACGCGGAGGTCAGCTCGCGGTACTTGCCCTGCGTCGGGATCCACGCCTCGCAGTCGAACTTGCGGGAGGCGGAGGCGCCCAGGTCGCCGGTGGCCACGTCGATGACCTGGAAGGGCAGCTCCAGGCTGGTCAGCCACTGCTTCTCCCAGTCCAGGAGCCGCTTGTGCTCGTTCTCGGCTTCCTCCGGGGCGACGTACGAGAACATCTCGACCTTGTCGAACTGGTGGACGCGGAAGATGCCCCGGGTGTCCTTGCCGTACGTGCCGGCCTCGCGGCGGAAGCACGGCGAGAAGCCGGCGTAGCGCAGCGGGAGCTTGTCCGCGTCGATGATCTCGTCCATGTGGTACGCGGCGAGCGGCACCTCGGACGTGCCGACGAGGTAGAAGTCGTCCTTTTCCAGGTGGTACACGTTCTCCGCGGCCTGGCCGAGGAAGCCGGTGCCCTCCATGGCGCGCGGGCGGACCAGCGCCGGCGTCAGCATCGGGATGAACCCGGCCTCGGTCGCCTGCGCGATCGCCGCGTTGACGAGGGCCAGCTCCAGCAGGGCGCCGACGCCCGTCAGGTAGTAGAAGCGCGAGCCGGAGACCTTGGCGCCCCGCTCGACGTCGATGGCGCCCAGCGCCTCGCCCAGCTCCAGGTGGTCCTTGGGCTCGAAGCCCTCGGCCGCGAAGTCGCGGATGGTGCCGTGCGTCTCGAGGACGACGAAGTCCTCCTCGCCGCCGACGGGCACGTCCGCGTGGACGATGTTCCCGAGCTGGAGCAGGAGCGCGCGGGCCGTCTCGTCGGCCTCGTTCTGCTCGGCCTCGGCGGCCTTGACGTCGGCCTTGAGCTGCTCGGCCCGCTGCAGGAGCTCGGCGCGCTCCTCGGGGGTGGCCTTGGGGATCAGCTTGCCGAGCGACTTCTGCTCGGAACGGAGCTCGTCGAAGCGGACGCCGGACGACCTGCGCCGCTCATCGGCGGAGAGCAGGGCGTCGACGAGCGCGACGTCCTCTCCACGGGCGCGCTGGGAGGCGCGAACACGGTCGGGGTCCTCACGGAGCAGGCGAAGGTCAATCACCCCACCAGGCTACCGGTGCGGGCTCGTGGCACCTCAACCGGATATAGCCTTGCGTGTCGCTTTGCCCGAATTGCCGGGATTGGGAAATGCTCGCCCTATTCGTCAATAAACCGGCCGCGAGCCCCCGAAAAGGGGCGGATCGATGTGCGCGGCTTGACCGAACCGCCCTGTGGATCAAGGGACTTCTCCACAGGGGAACCCGGGTCCCGATAGTTATCCACAGGCTGTGCGGAAGATCTGTGGATTGCGGAGGGGATCGTTCCGAATCGACTCTGTGGGCCCCAGAATTCCCCGATCAAACCTCTCCCACACACTCATTCGGGTGGGAATTCCTCGCTCTAAAGAGTTGATCAATGGAATTGAGGTGACACCGGCCAACTCGGCGCACTGTGGACGCTTGTGGAGTGACTAGGGTGATTTGTCGACCATGTCTGCATGTGTTGTCGACTTGTCCCCAGGTCGAGAAGCATGCCTGTGGATAACTTCTGTGGGTAACCGAAAAGTATGCAGGTAGGACTAGTGGTTCACACCTGTGGACGACCGCCCCCGGTGACGGGAGCGGTGGGGCACTCTCGGATCAGGCCCGACCGTCCTGGGCCCTCGCCAGCCAATCGGAGGCCGCCGTGAACTCCTCGTCCGACGTCCCGCGCCGCAGCCCCCGCACGTCCTCCCGCGAGACACCGGCCCGCGGGTACGACCCGAGGAAGCGCACCTTCGGGCAGATCCGCTTGAGGCCCATCAGCGCCTCGCCCACCCGCCGCTCGGAGATATGACCCTCCGCGTCCACGGCGAAGCAGTAGTTCCCGATGCCCGCGCCCGTCGGCCGGGACTGGATCAGCATCAGGTTGACCCCGCGGACCGCGAACTCCTGCAGCAGTTCGAGGAGGGCACCGGGGTGGTCCTCGCCCAGCCACAGCACGACCGAGGTCTTGTCCGCGCCGGTCGGAGCCGACGGCCGGGCCGGCCGGCCCACCAGGACGAACCGTGTCTCGGCGTTCTCCGCGTCGTGGATCTCGGTGACCAGGGCCTCCAGGCCGTAGGTCGCCGCGGCGAACTCGCCGGCGAAGGCCGCGTCGAAGCGGCCCTCCTGGACGAGTCGGGCGCCGTCCGCGTTCGACGCGGCCGACTCCCAGAGAGCGTCGGGCAGATGCGCCCGCATCCAGTTCCGCACCTGCGGCTGGGCGACCGGGTGGCCGGTGACGGTCTTGATCTCGGACATGGTGGTGCCCGGCCGTACGAGCAGGGCGAAGGCGATCGGCAGGACCACCTCGCGGTAGATCATCAGCGGCTCGCCGGAGGCCAGCTCGTCCAGGGTCGCGGTGACCCCGCCCTCCACCGAGTTCTCGATCGGTACGAGAGCGGCGGCGGCCTCTCCGTTGCGTACGGCGTCCAGCGCGGCCGGGACGGAGACCATCGGGACGAGCTCCCGGGTCGCGGCCTCGGGCAGCGTACGCAGCGCGGCCTCCGTGAAAGTGCCTTCGGGACCGAGATACGTATACCGGGTGGCTGACATACGGTCACCCTAATAGGCGCGGGACGTGCCGACCCCCTGCCCGCCCGGGCTCAGGACTCCAGCAGCCGCTGGCCCACGTACTCGCCCTCGGCCGCCCCGCCCGGCACGGCGAACAGGCCGCTCGCCTCGTGCCGGATGAACACGGACAGCGCGTCGCCCCGGTCGAGCTTGCGCTGCACGGGCACGAAGCCCTTCAGGGGGTCGGCCTGCCAGCAGACGAAGAGGAGTCCCGCGTCGGGTGTGCCGTCCTGCCCGATGCCGTCGTGGAAGGAGAAGGGCCTGCGGAGCATCGCCGCTCCGCCGTTCTGTTCGGGGGCGGAGATCCGGGAGTGGGCGTTGTCCGGGATGACCGGCTTGCCGTCCGGTCCGACCTTGTCGAGATCGAGCTCGGTCGTCTCGCTCCCGCCGGTGAGCGGGGCACCGTCCGACTTCCGTCGGCCGATGACCTGCTCCTGCTTGTCGAGGGAGAGTCCCTCCCAGTCGTCGAGCAGCATCCGGATCCGGCGTACGACGGCGTACGAGCCTCCGGCCATCCACTCCTGGGCCCCGGAGGTGCCCGCCGTCGTCTCCGGGACGAAGATCCGCCGGTCGAAGTCGGGGTCGGTGGGCTTGGGGTTCCCGGTGCCGTCGACCTGGCCCATCAGGTTCCGGGCCGTCATCGGCTTGGCGGTGGCACCGGCGGAGCGGTTGAAGCCGTTCATCTGCCAGCGGACCTTGGCCGCCGAGCCCGCGTCCTTCTGGAGTGCGCGCAGTGCGTGGAAGGCGACCAGGGCGTCGTCCGCTCCGATCTGTACCCACAGATCACCCTCCGACCTCTTCGGGTCGAGCGCGTCGGCGGAGAAGGCGGGCAGCGGATCGAGCTGCGTCGGGCGGCGGGCGGTGAGTCCCGTGCGGCCGAAGAAGGAGTGGCCGAAGCCGAAGGTGACCGTCAGCGAGGAGGGGCCCGCGTCCAGCGCGATACCCGTGTCGTCGGTCGACGGCTTGCCCGCCATCAGCGCCTTCGCAGTCGCCGACCAGCGGCGCAGCAGCGCGGCCGCCTCCTTGCGGCCCGCACCCGGCGCGAGGTCGAAGGCGACCAGATGGCCCCGCGACTGAAGCGGAGTGGTGATCCCCGCTTGGTGTTTCCCGTGAAACATCGCCTGCGTCGCCCCGACCGTCGTCAGCGCCTTCGGGTCGGTGGTCGTCGAGGAGCCGGAGTCGGCGACCGCCGCGTACACCCCGGCGCCACCGCCGGCACCGAGGACGATGCCGGCGGCACCCGCCGCGCCGACCGTGCCGAGCACACGCCGGCGGGAGATCTCAAGCTTGTCGTCGTCGCTCACGTGGCTCAGCCGATCTTCACGTTCTTGTCGATGGTGGTCTGGTCGATGTCGGAGGTACGGACCGTCACCTGGATCTGCCAATCGCCGGCCATCGGGATCTGGACGCCGTTCGCGCTCCAGTGCCCGGTCTGGATCCGGTCGGGTGCGACCGGCAGCGGGCCGACGTTCTTCTCCTTCAAGGTGAAGGCCACCTTGATCTCGGGGACGTCCAGCGGGCGGCCGTTGGGCCGGTCGACGTAGATGTGGAGGGCGTTGGCGCCCGTGCGACCGGGGTCGAGGCTGAGCCGTACCGTCCCCTTGCCGTCCACGCCCCCGGTGTCGAAGGGCAGGCGGATGTCCACGGGCCGCTCGGGTACGGCGGTCGAGCCGGACGTGCCCTGGGAGCGCCCCGCCTCCTCCTCCGTGCGACCGGGCTCGGTCGAGGTGAGGACGGTGGTCACGGCGAGCAGGACCACGGCGACGACGGTCTCCGTCAGAACCGAGCGGCGCAGACCGCTGCGCTCGGGGTCGGCGTCGCGGTCGCGCTTCTTCCGGGCGGTGGCGACGGCGGCCCGCTGCCGGGCGAGCTGGGCAGCACGCTCGGGGTCGACGGCCTCATCCTGAGCGGCCACCTCCGGGGATTCGTCAGCGCTCTCGCCGGCCTCGGTCTCCTCTTCGGCGTCGGCCTCGGTGATCTCCTCCGCGGCGTCCTCGTCGGCATCGGCCGTCACCGGCGCGCCGAGCCGCTGGGTCCAGCGGCGGGAGATCCAGGCGATCCCCACGAGCACGGCCACGAGCCCGACCTTGACCAGCAGCAGCTGTCCGTACGACGTGCCGGTCAGGGCCGACCAAGAGCCGACCTGCCGCCACGACTGGTAGAGCCCGGTCGCGGCCAGGACGATCACCGAACCGAAGGCGACCTTCGAGAAGCGCTCGACGGCCGCGCGCTCGATGTCGGGCGCCCGGTAGAGCGCGACGAGCAACGCGGTCAGGCCGCCCAGCCAGGCCGCCACCGCCAGCAGGTGCAGGATGTCGACGGGCATCGCGATGCCCGGCTGCAGGCCGGTGGAGGCGTGCTCGGCGAGCGCCCAGGTGCCCGCGATGCCGGCGGCCACCACGCCGCCGCCGATCGCGAGTCCGAAGGTGAGGTCCTTCTTCTCCTTCTCGTCGGTCCGCTTGGTGTACGCACCGAACAGCACGGCGACGAAGAGCGCCGCCGCACCCAGCAGCATCAGCCGGGAGATGAGCGCGGCGCCGGTCTTCGTCTCCAGGACGGACTTCAGTCCGCCGAGGTCGAAGGCGTCGGCGAGTTCGCCGGAGCCGGTGTACGGATTGCGCAGCAGCAGCATGACCAGGGTGGCCGCGGTGAGGGTCAGCCAGCCCCTGACCACGAGTCGCTGCACCGGGCGCACGCCGGCGCCGCGCGGCCAGCAGGCGAGGACGAAGGCGCCGCCGCCGACGAGGACGACGAAGCCGGCGTAGGACAGGTAGCGGGCGATGCCGTACAGCGTGCCGACGAGCCCGCCGCCGGCTTGCTGGTCGGGTAGTGCGACGGAGGTCTGGGAGGGGGCGCCGACGGAGAAGGTGAAGGCGCCCGCGATGGGGTGGCTGTCGGCGGAGACGGTCTGCCAGGCGACGGTGTAGGTGCCTTCGGGCAGGCCGGAGCGGAGTCCCACCCCGTATTTGACGATCGATCCGCTGCACAGGTCGCGGATCTCTCCGGTGTCCACGCGCTTCCCCGCCGGGTCGAGGACCCGGATCGAGTCGGTGCTCATGGCGACCTGCTCGGAGAAGGTGAGGTTGACGTCCTTGGGGGCGGTGGCGACCACCGCCCCGTCCTTGGGGTCGCTGCCGGTGAGCGCGGCGTGCGCGGACGCGGGGGCGGCGCCGGCGAGCAGCGTGCCGAGAAGGGCGGCCGTGACGAGCAGCAGCCGGGTCAGGGCGGTTCCGAGGCGCGGGGCGGTGGCTCTCATCTGTGTGTCAGTCCCTCAACTAGCTCAGTGCTGCTTCGGGTTGTGGGTGGCCGCCTCGACGGGCAGGTCGACCTTGATGGGTGCGGCCTTCTCGAAGTGCAGCTCGATGCTGATCTTCTCGCCCTGCTTCGGCTTCGTCTTCAGCCCCATGAACATGATGTGGCTGCCGCCGCGTTCGAGCTTCAGCTCACCGTTGGCAGGGATGTCGAAGGACTTCACCTGCTGCATCTTCTGGTTCTTCGTCTCGTGGATCTGTACGTCGTCCGAGATCGGGCTGGTGACGGAGGTCAGCTTGTCGGCCGTACCGCTGCCGTTCGTGATGGTCAGGAAGCCGCCGGCCATGTCCATCACCGGCTGCGGCATGAACGCGCCGCTGACCTTCAGTTCGGGCTTGCCGTCCGCCTTGTCGGAGGAGCTGTCGGACGAGCACCCCGTCAGCGCCAGGCTCCCGGTCAGAGTGACGGCGGCGATCAGGGTGGTGGTGCGGCGGTTCACGGGTTCTCCCCCTTGATGATCTTCGGCAGGTCCTTGGCGTAGTCGTCGACGGTCGTGTCCTCGCCGTACAGGACGTAGCCCTGGTCGGTCGTGGGCGAGAACGCGATCACCTGGGCTCCGTGCATGGAGACGACCGTGCCGTTCTTCTCCTTCTTCGGCGGGTCGATGCCGATGCCGATCTGGCGGGCGCCCGCCGGGATCGTGGAGAAGTCGCCGGTGAGACCGGTGAAGGAGGCGTCACCGGCGGCCGGGAGCCACTTGGCCAGTTCGGCCGAGGTGTCCCGCTCGGGGTCGGTGGTGACGAAGACGACCTGGAGCTTGTCCTGGTCCGCCTTGGGGAGCTGCTTCCTGGCGATGGCGATGTTGCTCATCGTCAGCGGGCAGACGTCGGGGCAGTGCGTGTAGCCGAAGTAGATCAGCGTGGGCTTGCCCTTGGTCCGCTCGCGCAGGTCGAACTTCTGGCCCTTGGTGTCCGTGAGGACGAGGTTGGGCTTGGTGAACGGCCGGTCGAGGACCGTCGCCGCCTTGGTGGAGTTGCCGTCGGCGGAGACTTCGGCGACCGCTCCGTTGCCGGAGCCCTTCGCCTTGTCGTCGCCTCCGCCGAGGCCGACGACGGCCGTCACCACGAGGGCGGCGACGACCGCGACGGCCGCGGCGATGAGCGGAGCGCGGCGGCTCGGCCGCGCCCGCTCATCGGTCTTCGGGTCGGTCGACTTCTGGACTGACATGGATCGTGTTCTCTCTTGCGGAAGGGGTTCAGGCCGAGCGGCGACGGCCGGCGAGCACACCGAAGGCGACACCCGCGACGCCCACGAGGATGCCGATGACACCGAGCACACGGGCGGTGGTGTCACTGCTGTGGGAGCCGGCGGCCTCGGTGTGGGACTTCTCGGCCCCGGCCTTGTCGTCGTGACCGGCCTTGTCGTCCGTCTTCGAGGCGCCGCCGCCGTGGTGGTCCTCGGTGGCCGCGGAGAGCTTCAGGACGGGAGCGGGGTTCTGCGGCTCGGCCGCGCCCTCCTTCGGCTCCTCGATCCAGCGGACGACCTCGTTGTTGTCGTAGGTCTGGATGGCCTTGAGGACGAGCTGGTCGGCGTCCTCCGGCAGCCGGCCGAGCGACAGCGGGAACTGCTGGAACTGACCCGGGCCGATCTTCGAACCGTCGGCGGTCCAGGTGACCTTGGAGACGGCCTCGTTGATCTTCTTGCCGTGCAGCTCCAGCGGCTTGGCGAGCTTGGCCTTGGTGACCTCGGCCTTCCAGCCCGGCAGCGGCTGCGGCATCACGGACGCGAGCGGGTGGTCCGTGGGGAAGTTGACCTCGACCTTGACGGTGGAGGCGTTGTCGCGCTCGTTGGGGACCTTGATGTTGACGGTCGCGTAGCCGCCCTTCGCGGCCTCGCCCTGCGGCTGCACGCTGACGTGCGCGAAGGCGGTTCCGGAGAGCAGGACGACGGAGGAGACGGCGATGCCACCGGCGAGGGCGATACGGGAGACGTTCATGGCAGAAGACACTCCAGCTCGGGAGGAAGGGTGAAGGTCCACCGCCCCGACGGCCGGAACGACGCGAGCGAGCGCGAACGACCGGGTACGGGCGCGGGGATGCGGAGCACCGCGGCCCGCTCCCTGTGAGCGGTCCGCGTCAGGCTGCGAGGACGCAGTCGGCGGCGGGCGGGCCGCGCCGGCTCACCGATGGGTGGTGTGGGGGAGGGGCGCGCGCGGGGGCGGCTGTCGCGGCTCGGTCGGGGGGTGGGCGGGGGCCCCCCCCCCCGCGCCCCCC
>NZ_JBHWBS010000015.1:0-24027 GCF_042735655.1 Streptomyces sp. NPDC059567
CCATACACTTCCCTGCGAGCTCACATGATTGGTCGGCGATGAGGCCTAGGATCGTCGCTACACACACGGTGTTGCGACGATCCCTGGAATCCGCCTCACTGCGGGGGCCCGAGCCTTTCGTCAAATCCATTTCATGGGCACGGTGTCCGGATATCGGCCGTCGCTCTCCGGAACGTGTGTTAACGGTCCGTTTCGCGGGTGTCTGTCTGTGATCGCTTTGTCCGGATTTCGGTCTCAAGGCCCCTGGTGATGTTGTCAAACCGAGACCACTTAAGTGTGGTTTACAGCCCTGACGTACTTAATAGTTGGCTCCATTGAGCTCGGGTCAATGGGTCACGCACTGTGGGGAGTGCCGACTCACGAGCACACTCGGGGCACATGAGTGCATCGCCGTCAGGGGTGTCGGCGGACTCGAAGTGCCCCTCTTGTAGTGACAAGTGGACTCATGAGGAGGAACCCATGCGCGGTGCCAAGAGCGCCAAGTGGGTAGTGGGCGCGATTGTTGTCGCCCTGGCAGCGACCGCCTGTGGCGGAGGTAAGGGCGACGGCGGCAGCGACGCCAAGGGCCAGGTTGACCCGAACGGGATCTTCTCGATCGAGGTGGGCGAGCCGGAGAAGCTGCTGCACCCGGCCGACACGATGGAGTCCAACGGCTCGATCGTTCTGTCCGGTCTGTTCTCGCAGCTGGTGGACTACACCGCCGACGGCAAGCTCACCATGGTGAACGCCGAGTCGGTCGAGAGCGCGGACAGCAAGCTCTGGACGGTCAAGCTCAAGAAGGGCTGGACCTTCCACGACGGCACCCCGGTGACCGCCAAGTCCTACGTGGACGCGTGGAACTGGGCCGCCAACGTCAACAACAAGCAGGGCAACGCGTCCTGGTTCTCCGACATCAAGGGCTCCGAGGCCCTGCTGCCGGAGAAGGAGGGCGCCAAGCCCACCGCCGACAAGCTCACCGGTCTGAAGGTCGTCGACGACTCGACCTTCACCATCGAGCTCAAGAGCGCGGTTCCGTACTTCGCCTACAAGCTCGGCTACGAGGTCTTCTCGCCGCTGCCGGAGTCCTTCTACAAGGACCCGAACGGTGCGGGCCTGAAGCCGGTCGGCAACGGTCCCTACAAGTTCGAGTCGTGGGACCGCAAGAAGCAGATCAAGATCGTCCGCTACGACGCGTACAAGGGCGAGAACAAGGCGAAGAACGGCGGTGTGATCTTCAAGAACTACACCGGCCTCGAGCCCGCCTACGAGGACCTGAAGTCCGGCAACCTCGACGTCATCCGTCAGGTCGGCCCGAAGGACCTCCCGGTCTACCACCAGGACCTCGGTGACCGCGCCGTGGACGCCGACCAGTCGGCGATCCAGTCCATCGCGGTCGCGTTCTACGCGGACCAGTGGAAGAAGCCCAAGAAGGTCGACCCGAAGGTCATCCAGGGCCTCTCGATGGCGATCGACCGCGCCACCATCACCAAGACGGTGCTGCAGGGTACGCGTGAGCCGGCGACCGGCTGGGTCGCCAAGGGCGTCCTCGGCTTCCAGCCGAACGCCGCGGGCGACGTCACCAAGTTCGACCCCGCCAAGGCCAAGGCGCTGATCGCGGAGGGTGGCGGCGTTCCCGGCAACGCCATCACCATCCAGTTCAACGCGGACGGCGGCCACAAGGAGTGGGTCGACGCGGTCTGCAACAGCATCACCCAGGCGACGCAGGTCAAGTGCGTCGGCGACAGCAAGGCGGACTTCCAGGCGGACCTCGCGGCCCGCAAGGCGAAGGAGGTCAAGTCCCTCTACCGCTCGGCCTGGACGCTCGACTACCCGGTGAACTCCAACTTCCTCCGTGACCTGTTCCAGACGGGTGCGTCCGGCAACCAGGGTGACTTCTCCAACCCGGCGCTCGACGCGAAGATCAAGGCGGCCGACTCCGCGGCCACCCTTGAGGAGTCGGTGAAGGCCTACCAGGAGGTGGAGAAGGAGCTCGTCAACCTGATGCCCTCCATCCCGCTCTGGTACTACAAGGTCAACGCCGGCTACTCCGAGAACGTCGAGGGCGTCCGCTACGCGCAGGACGGCGACCCGGTTCTCGAAGAGATCACCGTCAAGAAGAAGTAATCGCCCAAGCGTAGTCCGCTAGCCGCAAGGCGAGGGGCCGACGGTCGCACACCGTCCGCCGGCCCCTCGCACCGGCGATACGCAGTGGCTGGGGGGCCCTTCCACGACATCCGCGTACCCACAGGGGCGCGGTTGCCGGGGGAGGGCTCGTAGCGCTGCGGCTGTCACATCTCAACGGAGGCATGATGGGGCGCTATGTCGTACGACGACTGCTCCAGATGATCCCGGTCTTCATCGGGACAACCCTGCTGATCTTCCTCATGGTCTACAGCCTGCCCGGCGACCCCGTGGCGGGTCTGTTCGGTGACAAGGCCGCCAACCCGGCGACCGTGGCCAAGATCAGACACGAACTGGGGCTGGATCAGCCGATCCTGCAGCAGTACGCCAATTACATGTGGAACATCGTTGCCCACTTCGACTTCGGCAACCAGATCCGTAACGGACGCCCGGTCACCGAGGTCCTGGGCGACGCGTTCCCGGTCACTCTGCAACTCGCCGCGCTGGCCTTCGCGTTCGAGCTGATCTTCGGCATCGCGCTCGGCGTCATCGCCGGTATGCGCGCCGGCCGTTTGGCCGACAACGCGATCCTGATCTTCACCCTGCTCATCATCTCGGTGCCGGTCTTCGTCCTCGCCTTCATCATCAAGATGGTCTTCGCCTTCGAGCTGGAGTGGATCGCTCCGAACGTCAGCAACGACCAGCTGCTGTCGGAGATGATCGCGCCCGCGATCGTGCTCGGTGGTCTCTCGCTGGCCTATGTGGCCCGACTGACCCGCACGTCCATGGCGGAGAACCTGCGCGCCGACTACATGCGTACGGCCGTCGCCAAGGGCCTGCCGAGGCGCCGGGTCATCGGCGTCCACCTGATGCGCAACTCGATGATCCCGGTCGTCACCTTCCTCGGCACCGACATCGGCGCCCTCATGGGCGGCGCGGTCGTCACCGAAGGCATCTTCAACGTCAAGGGTGTCGGCGGCCTGATCTACGAGTCGATCATCCGCCGCGAGGGCACCACGCTGGTCGGCCTCGTGACCATCCTGGTGCTCGTCTACCTCGTCACGAGCCTGATCATCGACCTGCTGTACGCGGTCCTGGACCCGAGGATCCGTTATGCCTGACGTGACCAAGACCGCCGCCACCGCCGTCGAGGACGCCGTCGCGCCCCCCTCCGTGACGGAGCCCGCGCAGAAGGCGAAGCCGGAGAAGGCCCGCAGCCTCTGGGGCGACGCCTGGGTGGACCTGCGCCGCAACCCCTACTTCGTCGTGTCGTCGGTGCTGATCCTCATCCTGCTGGTGATCACCGCGTTCCCCGGCTGGTTCACCAGTGCCTCGCCCACCAGGGGCGACCTGGTCAACCACTACCTGGGACAGCCCGAGCTGGGCAAGATCGGCTCCGAGGGCTGGCTGGGCTGGGACGGCCAGGGCCGCTCCGTCTACGCCCGACTGATCCACGGCACTCGTGCCTCGATCATCGTCGGTGTCTGCGTCACCGCGATCGTCACCGTCGTCGGTGGCGTGACGGGCATGATCGCCGGCTACTTCGGCGGCATCACGGACGCGATCCTCTCCCGGCTCACGGACGTCTTCTTCGGCATCCCGTTCCTGCTCGGCGCCATGGTCGTCCTGCAGTCCTTCACCGAGCGCACCGTCTGGGTCGTCGTCTTCGCCCTGGCGTTCCTCGGCTGGACCCAGATCGCCCGCGTCATGCGCGGTGCGGTGATCACCGTCAAGCAGTCGGACTACGTCCACGCGGCGAAGGCGCTCGGCGCGGGCACGACCCGGATCCTGTTCCGGCACATCCTGCCGAACGCCATGGCTCCGGTGATCGTCGTCGCGACCATCGCGCTCGGTGGCTACATCTCGGCCGAGGCGACCCTGTCCTACCTGGGTCTGGGTCTGTCCGCACCGACCATCTCGTGGGGTGTCGACATCTCCGCGGGTGTCCAGCAGATCCGTACGGCGCAGCACATCCTGCTGTACCCGTCGATCATGCTGAGCCTCACCGTTCTGGCGTTCATCATGCTCGGCGAAGCCGTACGCAACGCCCTCGACCCCAAGCTGCGCTGAGGAGGGCGTAAACGTGAGCATCATCGACAAGACCGCGACCGTTCCCGCGCCGCGCGACGGCGACGACTACAACGGGCCCCTGCTCGAAGTCCGTGACCTGCATGTGGAGTTCCACACCCGTGACGGTGTGGCCAAGGCGGTCAACGGAGTCAACTACAGCGTGAACGCCGGCGAGACGCTCGCCGTGCTCGGCGAGTCCGGGTCCGGCAAGTCCGTCACCGCGCAGGCCATCATGGGCATCCTCGACATGCCGCCCGGCAAGATCCCGCAGGGCGAGATCCTGTACCGCGGTCAGGACATGCTCAAGATGTCCTACGAGGAGCGCCGGAAGATCCGCGGTCGCAAGATCGCCATGATCTTCCAGGACGCGCTGTCGTCCCTCAACCCGGTCCTCACCGTCGGCTACCAGCTCGGCGAGATGTTCCGGGTGCACCACGGCCTCTCCAAGAAGGCGGCCAAGGTCAAGGCCATCGAGCTGATGGACAAGGTCAAGATCCCGGCCGCCTCGGCCCGGGTCGACGACTACCCCCACCAGTTCTCCGGCGGCATGCGCCAGCGCATCATGATCGCCATGGCGCTGGCCCTCGAGCCGGACCTGATCATCGCGGACGAGCCCACCACGGCGCTCGACGTGACGGTCCAGGCCCAGGTCATGGACCTCCTCGCGGAGCTCCAGCAGGAATACAACATGGGCCTGATCCTGATCACCCACGACCTCGGCGTCGTCGCCGACGTCGCGGACAAGATCGCGGTCATGTACGCGGGCCGGATCGTCGAGACCGCGCCCGTGCACGAGCTGTACAAGCGCCCGGCCCACCCGTACACCCGGGGCCTGCTCGACTCGATCCCGCGCCTGGACCAGAAGGGCCAGGAGCTGTACGCGATCAAGGGCCTGCCGCCCAACCTGCTCCGCGTGCCCACCGGCTGCGCCTTCAACCCGCGCTGCCCGAAGGCCGACGACATCTGCCGCACGGAGATCCCGGCCCTCGCCCCGGTCGCCGAGCAGGACGGCACGGAGCTGCCGGGCCGCGGTAGCGCCTGCCACTTCTGGAAGGAGACGATCCATGGCTGAGCTCAGCAAGAACGACGAGGCCGCGGACGCGACTCCGAACGTCACCGACGTGCACACCGTCGACGCCGCGAGCGAGGCGGAGGCCGTAGCCGCCATCGAGGCGCCGGTCGAGCGCGGTGAGCCGATCCTGCAGGTGCGCAACCTGGTCAAGCACTTCCCGCTGACCCAGGGCATCCTGTTCAAGAAGCAGGTCGGCGCGGTCAAGGCCGTGGACGGGGTCTCCTTCGACCTCTACCAGGGCGAGACCCTCGGCATCGTCGGCGAGTCCGGCTGTGGCAAGTCCACGGTCGCCAAGCTGCTGATGAACCTGGAGCGGGCGACCGCGGGCGAGGTCTTCTACAAGGGCCAGGACATCACCCGGCTGTCCGGCCGCGCGCTGAAGGCCGTCCGCCGGAACATCCAGATGGTGTTCCAGGACCCGTACACCTCGCTGAACCCGCGTATGACGGTCGGCGACATCATCGGCGAGCCCTTCGACATCCACCCCGAGGTGGCCCCGAAGGGCGACCGGCGCCGCAAGGTGCAGGAGCTGCTCGATGTGGTCGGCCTGAACCCCGAGTACATCAACCGCTACCCGCACCAGTTCTCCGGCGGTCAGCGCCAGCGCATCGGCATCGCCCGAGGCCTCGCGCTCAACCCGGAGATCATCATCTGCGACGAGCCGGTCTCGGCCCTGGACGTCTCCGTCCAGGCGCAGGTCATCAACCTGATGGAGAAGCTGCAGGACGAGTTCAACCTCTCCTACGTCTTCATCGCGCACGACCTGTCGATCGTCCGGCACATCTCCGACCGGGTCGGCGTGATGTACCTCGGCAAGATGGCCGAGATCGGTACGGACACGCAGATCTACGACCACCCGACGCACCCCTACACCCAGGCGCTGCTGTCGGCGGTCCCGGTCCCGGACCCGGAGGCCCGCGAGGGTCGCGAGCGGATCATCCTCACCGGTGACGTCCCCTCGCCGGCCAACCCGCCGTCGGGCTGCCGCTTCCGCACCCGGTGCTGGAAGGCCGAGGAGAAGTGCTCCACGGAGGTCCCGCTGCTGGCGATCCCCGAGCGCTTCCAGGGTCAGGACACCCCGGCCGCGCACGAGTCGGCATGCCACTTCGCCGAGGAGAAGGACGTCATCCACGCGGCGTAGCTTCTCGAGCCGTCCACCGAGGGCGCTCCGGCCATGACGGCCGGGGCGCCCTCGGCGCGTTTCTCCCAACGGGTGTCGTAAAGGTGCATAGCGGTATCTCTAGGGTGATATTGGGGCCTATCTGATACTCGGGACCCTCGGGAGGCACCTGATGCGCGGAGCCACGCACGCCAAGTGGGCCGCACTGGCCGTCGCCGTCGCCCTTACGGTGACGGCCTGCGGCGGCGGAGGCGGCGGCGGAGGCGGTGGTGGCGCCGACGGAATCGTGAGCTCCTCCTGGGGTGATCCGCAGAACCCGCTTGAGCCCGGGAACACCAACGAGGTGCAGGGCGGCAAGGTCCTCTCCATGATCTTCCGGGGGCTCAAGCAGTACGACCCGAAGACCGGCGAGGCCAAGAACATGCTCGCCGAGAACATCGAGACGACCGACTCGACCAACTTCACCATCACCCTCAAGGACGGCTGGACCTTCTCCAACGGGGAGGCGGTCACCGCGAAGTCCTTCGTGGACGCCTGGAACTACGGCGCCTCGCTGAAGAACAATCAGAAGAACGCCTTCTTCTTCGGCCAGATCGAGGGCTACGACCAGGTCCACCCCGAGTCGGGCGAGCCGACCGCCGAGACTATGTCCGGCCTCAAGGTCGTCGACGACAAGACCTTCACGGTCAAGCTCACCCAGAAGTTCTCCACCTGGCCGGACACCCTCGGCTACGTCGCCTTCGCACCGCTGCCCCCGTCGTTCTTCGACGACCACGCGGCCTGGCTGAACAAGCCCGTCGGCAACGGCCCGTACACCGTCGGCTCGTACGCCAAGGGTTCGCAGATGGAGCTGCAGCGCTGGGACGCCTACCCCGGAGAGGACAAGGCGCAGAACGGCGGCGTGACCCTCAAGGTCTACACCGACAACAACACCGCCTACACCGATCTGACGGCCGGCAACCTCGACCTCGTCGACGACGTGCCCGCCTCCCAGCTCAAGAACGTCGAGGCGGACCTCGGCGACCGGTACATCAACGTCCCGGCCGGCATCATCCAGACCCTCGGCTTCCCGTTCTACGACCCGGCGTGGAACAAGCCGGGTCAGGAGAAGCTCCGCCAGGGCCTCTCCATGGCGATCAACCGCGAGCAGATCACCGACACGATCTTCCAGAAGACCCGCACCCCGGCCGTCGACTGGACCTCCCCCGTCCTCGGCGAGGAGGGCGGCTTCAAGGACATCTGCGGCGACTTCTGCAAGTACGACGCCGAAGAGGCGAAGAAGCTGGTCGCCGAGGGCGGTGGCATCCCCGGCGGCACGATGACGATCACGTACAACGCCGACACCGGCTCCCACAAGGAGTGGGTGGACGCCGTCTGCAACTCCATCAACAACGCCCTCGGCAACAACCGGGCCTGCGTCGGCAACCCCATCGGCACCTTCGCCGACTTCCGCAGCCAGGTCAGCACGCAGAAGATGAAGGGCCCGTTCCGGGCGGGCTGGCAGATGGACTACCCGCTCATCCAGAACTTCCTGCAGCCGCTCTACTACACCAACGCCTCGTCGAACGACGGAAAGTACACCGACCCGGAGTTCGACAAGCTCGTCGACCAGGCCAACGCAGAGTCCGACATCGCCAAGGCCGTCCAGACCTTCCAGAGCGCCGAGGAAGTCCTCCGCGACGACATGGGCGCGATCCCGCTCTGGTACCAGAACGGCAGCGCGGGCTACTCCGAGCGCATCTCCAACGTGACCCTGAACCCCTTCAGCGTCCCCGTCTACGACCAGATCAAGGTCAACTGACGCAGCTCGTCGGCGTACGGCCCGGCCAGGCGATCACGCGCGAGCCGGGCCGTACGCCTTCCCCACACCCCCGGAGCCCCTCATGGGACGTTATGTGATCCGGCGTCTGCTGCAGATGATCCCGGTCTTCATCGGCGCCACCCTGCTGATCTTCCTTATGGTCAACGTGATGGGCGACCCCATCGCCGGCCTCTGCGGCGACCGCGCCTGCGACCCGGCGACAGCCGCCCAGCTGGAGAAGGAGTTCGGCCTCGACAAGCCGGTCTGGCAGCAATACCTGATCTACATGGGCAACCTCTTCACCGGCGACTTCGGTACGGCCTTCAACGGCCAGCCGGTGACCGAGCTGATGGCGAGCGCCTTCCCCGTCACCATCAGGCTCACGATCGTCGCGATCCTCTTCGAGATCGTCATCGGCATCAGCCTCGGCGTGCTGACGGGTCTCAAGCGCGGCCGCCCGATCGACACCTCCGTGCTGCTGCTCACGCTCGTCGTCATCTCCATCCCGACCTTCGTCACCGGCCTGCTGCTGCAGCTGCTGCTCGGTGTGAAGTGGGGCTGGATCAAGCCGGCCGTCTCGCCCGAGGCCCCCTTCAACGAGCTGATCGTCCCGGGCCTCGTCCTCGCCTCCGTCTCCCTCGCGTACGTCACCCGGCTCACCCGGACCTCGATCGCCGAGAACAAGCGCGCCGACTACGTCCGCACCGCCGTCGCCAAGGGCCTCCCGCGCCGCCGGGTCATCACCCGCCATCTGCTGCGCAATTCGCTCATCCCCGTGGTCACCTTCATCGGCGCCGACATCGGCGCGCTGATGGGCGGCGCCATCGTCACCGAGCGGATCTTCAACATCCATGGCGTCGGCTACCAGCTCTACCAGGGCATCGTGCGCCAGAGCACCCAGACCGTCGTCGGCTTCGTGACCGTCCTCGTCCTGGTCTTCCTGGTGGCGAACCTGCTCGTCGACCTTCTGTACGCCGTCCTTGACCCGAGGATCCGCTATGCCTGAGCCTCTTCAGCCGCATGAGCCGTTCGACGACGGGCGAGCCATCGACCACACGGGTGCGGGCGGCGCCACGGACCTCGCCATGGAAGAGGGCGAGTCGCTCGAGAAAACCCCCGGCGGTCCCCTGGGCACCGGCCCCGCGGGCAAACCCCGCTCCCTGTGGTCCGACGCCTGGCACGACCTGCGCCGCAACCCCGTCTTCATCATCTCGGGCCTGGTCATCATCTTCCTGGTGATCATCTCCATCTGGCCCTCCCTGATCGCCAGCGGAGACCCCCTCCAGTGCGACCTCTCCAAGGCGCAGGAGGGCTCCCAGCCCGGCCACCCCTTCGGCTTCAACGGCCAGGGCTGCGACGTCTACACCCGTACCGTCTACGGCGCCCGGACCTCCGTGAGCGTCGGCGTCCTCGCCACCCTCGGCGTCGCGATCCTCGGCTCCGCACTCGGCGGCATCGCCGGCTTCTTCGGCGGTGCCTCGGACGCCGTCCTCTCCCGGATCACCGACGTCTTCTTCGCCATCCCCGTCGTCCTCGGCGGACTCGTCCTGCTGTCGGTGGTCACCAGCAGCACGATCTGGCCCGTCATCGGCTTCATGGTGCTCCTCGGCTGGCCGCAGATCTCCCGCATCGCCCGCAGCTCCGTCATCACCGCCAAACAGAACGACTACGTCCAGGCCGCCCGCGCGCTCGGCGCCTCCAACTCCCGGATGCTGCTGCGCCACATCACGACCAACGCCGTGGCCCCGGTCATCGTCGTGGCGACCATCGCCCTCGGTACGTACATCTCGCTCGAAGCGACCCTGTCCTACCTGGGCGTCGGGCTGAAGCCGCCGACCGTCTCCTGGGGCATCGACATCTCCTCGGCCTCGCAGTACATCCGCAACGCCCCGCACATGCTGCTCTGGCCGGCGGGCGCGCTCGCCATCACCGTGCTCGCGTTCATCATGCTCGGCGACGCGGTGCGCGACGCCCTCGACCCGAAGCTGAGGTAGGCGCCCATGCTGCTCGAAGTGAGCGATCTGCACGTGGAGTTCCACACCCGCGACGGGGTGGCCAAGGCCGTCAACGGGGTCAGCTACTCGGTCGAAGCCGGCGAGACGCTGGCCGTGCTCGGCGAGTCCGGCTCCGGCAAGTCCGTGACCGCGCAGGCCATCATGGGCATCCTCGACATCCCGCCGGGAAAGATCACCGGCGGGGAGATCCTCTTCCAGGGCCAGGACCTGCTGAAGCTCAAGGAGGAGGAGCGGCGCAAGGTCCGGGGCGCGAAGATGGCGATGATCTTCCAGGACGCCCTGTCCTCCCTGAACCCCGTCATCAGCGTCGGCGACCAGCTCGGCGAGATGTTCCAGGTCCACCAGGGCATGTCGCGCAAGGACTCCCGGGCCAAGGCCGTCGAACTCATGGACCGGGTCCGCATCCCGGCGGCCAAGGAACGCGTGGGGCAGTATCCGCACCAGTTCTCCGGCGGAATGCGCCAGCGCATCATGATCGCGATGGCGCTCTCCCTCGAACCCGAGCTGATCATCGCGGACGAGCCGACGACCGCCCTCGACGTCACCGTCCAGGCCCAGGTCATGGACCTCCTGGCCGAGCTCCAGAGCGAGCTCAACATGGGCCTGATCCTCATCACCCACGACCTCGGCGTCGTCGCCGACGTCGCCGACAAGATCGCCGTCATGTACGCCGGCCGGATCGTCGAGACCGCCCCCGTCCACGAGATCTACAAGGCGCCCGCCCACCCCTACACCCGCGGCCTGCTCGACTCGATCCCGCGCCTGGACCAGAAGGGCCAGGAGCTGTACGCGATCAAGGGCCTGCCCCCGAACCTGCTGGCCATCCCGTCCGGATGCGCCTTCAACCCGCGCTGCCCGCTCGCCCGGGACGTGTGCCGCACCGACGAGCCGCCGTTGTACGAAGTGTCGGAGGAACGCCGCAGCGCGTGCCACTTCTGGCAGGAGGCCCTCCGTGGTTGAGCCGATTCTCCAGGTCCGGGACCTGTACAAGCACTACCCGCTGACCCAGGGCGTCCTCTTCAAGAAGCAGGTCGGCGCGGTCAAGGCCGTCGACGGCGTCGACTTCGACCTGACGGCGGGCGAGACCCTCGGCATCGTCGGCGAGTCCGGCTGCGGCAAGTCGACCGTCGCCAAGATGCTGGTCAACCTGGAGCGCCCGACCTCGGGTTCGATCCGCTACAAGGGCGAGGACATCACCACGATGTCGCCCCGGGCGCTGCGCGCGGTCCGCCGCAACATCCAGATGGTCTTCCAGGACCCGTACACCTCGCTCAACCCCCGGATGACCGTCGGCGACATCATCGGCGAGCCGTACGAGATCCACCCCGAGGTCGCCCCGAAGGGCGACCGGCGGCGCAAGGTCCAGGACCTGCTGGACGTCGTCGGACTCAACCCGGAGTACATCAACCGCTATCCGCACCAGTTCTCCGGCGGTCAGCGCCAGCGCATCGGCATCGCCCGCGGCCTCGCGCTCCAGCCGGAGATCATCGTCGCGGACGAGCCGGTCTCGGCGCTCGACGTCTCCGTCCAGGCGCAGGTGGTGAACCTCCTGGCGAAGCTCCAGGACGAGTTCTCGCTGAGCTACGTCTTCATCGCCCACGACCTGTCGATCGTCCGTCACATCTCCGACCGGGTGGGCGTCATGTACCTCGGCCGGATCGTGGAGATCGGCACGGACGCGGAGATCTACGACCACCCCACGCACCCGTACACCCAGGCGCTCCTCTCCGCGGTCCCGGTCCCCGACCCGGACGCGCGGGAGCACCGCGAGCGCATCATCCTGACCGGAGACGTGCCGTCCCCGGCCAACATCCCCTCCGGCTGCCGTTTCCGCACCCGCTGCTGGAAGGCCCAGGAGCGCTGCGAGCTGGAGGTCCCGGAGCTGGCGGTGCCGGCGGTCTTCCGCCTGACGGACACCCCGGCGAAGCACGACTCGGCCTGCCACTTCGCGGAGGAGAAGCACGTGGTGCCGACGGAGGACGAGTCGCAGTAGCGGAGATTAACGACGGGGCAACGTCCCCGACCCGGCTCCGATATACGAACGCGGCAGGCTCGACAGCGTACGGCCGTGCGGGTGCCGTAGGCCGGCCGGGACGCGCCATGTCGCCCCGGCCGGCCGCCCCCTTTCCGAGGCTCGGTCCGCCCGACCTGACACCTTGCCGCTCGAATATGCGGAACCGCTTGTTTCGGTGCGTGGTTGCGGTGAGTATCGGCTCCGTGACAGTGACTCGACCGGCACGTCTCACCGGCGCCGCGCTCTGTGGCGCACTCGCACTCGTCATCGCCGTCTGGCTCCTGCGCGACCTCGCGGCGTTCGGCTCACCGGCCGAACTCGCGTGGTACTGGGCGGGGGAGAGCGCCTTCCTGCTGCGGCGCCGGGCCGCCACCTCACTGGTCGACCCCCTCCTGCTCATCGCCTGCGTCGCCACCGCCTTCGTCGCCCTCCGCTCCTCCTCCGCCGCGCCCGCGCTCGCCGCCACCGGGGTCGTCACCCTGGCGTTACGGCTGCCCGGCCTGTGGGCCACCGGCGTCGACGCCCTCGTCACGACCCTGATCACGCTCGCCCTCGCCACCGGGCTCGTCGTCACCGCGGCCGCCGGCCGCCGCCCCGCCGAGTCCCGCGACGAGCTGCCGACCCGCCCCCGGACCGGGGCGGCAGTGACGGCAGGGGTCCTGTTCGCGGTGGCCGGTGTCGTCTGGGCGGCGTGGGAGGTGCATGGGGCGACCACCCTGCCCGTAGAGTTCACGGTCGACCGTTTCACCGGCGGCCGCTCGCTCCTGCTGCCCGCGCTCGCCGTCCCACCGGGCTGGCTGAACGTGATGCTCGCCGTGCTGTTCCTGGTCACCGCCGCGAGCGCCTTCGCCCGCGCCCCGTACGCGCGGCCCCTCGGGCTGCTCGCCGGACTCCTCATGACCGGCTGGGGCGTCGCCGGAGTGGCCATCGCGGCACGGCTCGGCTGGGCCGAGCACCTCGGCGCGTCGGCCGACGACGCCCGGCTCGCCCTCGCCACCTCCGCCTACGGACTGCTCGCCGGGATCGCCGTACTGATCCTGCTCGCCGGCCGCGGCCCGGCCGCCCGCCCCGTCCGCCACCGGCCGGTGGCCGCACTGCCCCCGTCCCCGCCGTCCCCGCCGCCGCCCGGCTGGTGACTACTCCTCGGTGAGGCCCAGCGACCGCTTCAGGAAGTCCACCTGGAGCAGCAGCAGGTTCTCCGCCACCTGCTCCTGCGGGGTCATGTGCGTCACGCCCGTCAGCGGCAGGACCTCATGGGGTCGCCCCGCCGCGAGGAGCGCCGAGGACAGCCGCAGCGTATGGGCCATCACCACATTGTCGTCGGCCAGCCCATGGATGATCATCATCGGCCGCGCCGGGTTCTCCGGCGCCGACAGACCGTCGTCCGTGACCAGCGAGTTCGCCGCGTAGACCTCCGGGCTGTCCTGCGGCGTCCCCAGATACCGCTCGGTGTAGTGGGTGTCGTACAGCCGCAGGTCCGACAGCGGTGCCCCCGCGATGCCCGCGTGGAAGACGTCCGGCCGCCGCAGCACCCCGAGGGCCGCGAGATAGCCGCCGTACGACCAGCCCCGGATCGCCACCCGCCCCAGATCCAGCGGGAAGTCCTTCGCCAGCGCGTGCAGCGCCTCGACCTGGTCGTCGAGGGTGGGCGTCAGGTCGTTCGCGATCGCCTTCTCCCAGGCGGGAGACCGCCCGGGAGCGCCCCGGCCGTCCGCCACGATCACGGCGAAGCCCTGGTCGGCGAACCACTGGGACGTCAGATGCGGATTGTGCGCGGCGAGCACCCGCTGGCCGTGCGGCCCTCCGTAGGGATCCATGAGCACGGGCAGTAGTCCGTCACCTTCCCGGTACCCCGAGGGGAGCAGGACGGCGCACGGAATCCGCCGTGCGCCCCCCTCGACCAGGCGCACCCGCGCCGACAGCACCGGCGTCTCCGCATGCGAGCCGATCACCGCCACCTGCTCGCCGTCCCGCAGCACCCGCGCCACGCTCCCCGGAGCGTCCGGCCGGGCCGAGGACAGCACCGTCACCGCTCCGCCCCGCACCGCCGAGTGAATTCCGGTCCCCTCCGAGACCCGCTCCACGCCCAGTTCGTTGACCCGGTAGACGTGGATCTCGCCGGTCTCCGGCTCCGCCGCCTCCTCGCCCGCCGACGCCGACACCATGACGTCGTTCTCCCCGATGTCGAGGACGGCCCGCAGATGCAGCTGCGCACTCGTCAGCGCCCGGTCCCCGACCGCCAGCACGCGCGCCCCGCCCTCGTCGGCGATCCGCACGAGCCGTCCGTCCGGGGCCCAGGCAGGCACTCCCGGCAGCAACTCCAGCCACACCGGGTCCTCGTCCACATGCACCGTCCGCGTCGCCCCGGTCTCCGCGTCCACCGCCAGATGGAGCTGGGTGCGCTGGTCACGGGCCTGCACGAGGATCAGCGGAGGGCCGTCCGACGACCAGTGCACCCGGGCCAGATAGGGATACCGGTCCCGGTCCCAGTCGACCTCCGTACGCTCCCCGGCCAGATCCACCACGTACAGCCGCACCTCCGCGTTCGGCGTCCCCGCCGCCGGATACGGCACCACCCGCGGCTCCCGGTCCGGATGCGCCGGATCCGAGATCCACCACCGTCGCACCGGCCGGTCGTCCGCCCGCGCCACGAGCAGCCGGTCCGACTCCGGCGACCACCAGAAGCCCCGTGAGCGCCCCATCTCCTCGGCCGCCACGAACTCCGCCAGACCGTACGTCGTGTGTGTGTCCTCCGGCTCCGCCAGCGCCCGGTCGCCCTCCCCGTCCGCGCCCACCACCCGCAGCGCGCCCCGCGTCACATAGGCGACGTGCCGCCCGTCCGGCGACGGCCGCGGATCGATCACCGGCCCCGGCACCCGCAGTTCCCGCGCCGTCCCCGCCCTCAGCTCCGCCGCGAACAGCCGGCCCGACAGTGCGAACGCCGCCAACTCCACGGCCCCGTCCACCGTGTAGGACACGATCCCGCCCGAACCCTCACGGCTCCGCTCCCGACGGTCGCGCTCCTCCGCCGACAACTCCTCGGCCGCGCCCTCCAGGAGCGCCTCCGGCTCCGCCGCGACCCGCTCCCGTGCCTCGCCCGCCCGACCGCCGAGGTCGAGCACCCACAGCGCGTGCGAGCGGTCCGTGCCCGACGACGAGCGCACGAACACCACCCGCTCACCGTCCGGGGACACCGAGAACGCACGCGGATTGCCCAGGGTGAAGCGCTGCGTCCGGGCGTACTGACGAGGGAACGAGAGCGGGAACGACCGCTGTTGCCTGGAGGTCATGCGATCGAACCTAGCGCTGTGCGCCCCCCTGTGCCCCCGTACACCATCAATGCGGTGCCACACATAGTTATGATCCGTAGCGCTAGGTGGGTAGGGGACAGCTGGCACATGCTCGCCGACCTGACCGTCCGAATATCCGACCGAAGAAGTGTGGAGGTGAACCGCCGTGGCACTCTCGATTTCGGCGGTGGTGCTGCTGGCGATCGTCGTCTTCCTGCTGATCCGGAAATCCGGGCTGAAGGCTGGACATGCGGCGGTCTGCGCGCTCCTGGGGTTCTACCTGGCGAGCTCGTCCATCGCCCCGTCCATCAGCACGCTCACCACGAACGTGGCGGGCATGATCGGCGGCCTCAAGTTCTGAGCCGCGGTTCCGCGGCCCGCCGTTTCGATCCGGGCCCTGCCTCGTAGGGTGGGGCCATGACGGTTCTCCCAGCCCGTCGTCTGCTCCTGGTGCATGCGCACCCCGACGACGAGTCGATCAACAACGGCGCCACCATGGCCAGGTACGCGGCCGAGGGCGCGCTGGTCACCCTCGTGACCTGCACGCTCGGCGAGGAGGGCGAGGTCATCCCGCCCGAGCTCGCCCATCTGGCACCCGACCGGGAGGACCGGCTCGGGACCCACCGCGTCGGCGAACTCGCCGCCGCGATGAAGGAGCTGGGAGTCACCGACCACCGCTTCCTCGGCGGCCCCGGCCGCTTCCGCGACTCCGGAATGATGGGCGCCGAGCAGAACCGGCGCGACAACGCCTTCTGGAACACGGACGTCGACACCGCCGCCCCGTACCTCGTCGAGATCATCCGCGAGACCCGGCCGCAGGTCCTGGTCACCTACGACCCCGACGGCGGCTACGGCCACCCCGACCACATCCAGGCCCACCGCGTCGCCATGCGCGCCGCCGAGCTGGCCGCGGACGCCTCGTACCGCCCCGACCTCGGCCCGGCGCACACGATCGCGAAGACCTACTGGAACCGGGTCCCGCGCCCGGTCGCCGAGGCCGCGTTCGCCAGGCTCCGCGCCGAGGGCGTCGACTTCCCCGGCATCGCCGAGATCGACGACGTCCCCGGAGTGGTCGACGACTCCCTGATCACCGCCGAGATCGACGCCGGAGCGGGTCACGTGGACCGCAAGACCGCCGCGATGCGGGCACATGTCACCCAAATCGCCGTCGACGGGCCGTTCTTCGCCCTCTCGAACGATCTGGGACAGCCGATCTTCACCACGGAGTACTACCAGTTGGTCAGCGGCACGCCGGGCGCACCGACGGGCGTACGCGAGACCGATCTCTTCGCCGGTGTGGAGGCATCGTGAACGTCCGGGTCGTCTGGTACGTATTCCTCCTCGTCCTCGGCGCGCTGGTCGGTGCCGCCGGCTCGCTCGCCCAAACAGCCTGGTTCCCGGGAGGATTGATTCTCGCGCTGCTCGCCACCGCAGGCGTGTTCTACGGCGGGCTGCGCGCCACCGACACCCAGCTGGGCATCGTCGCTCCGGGCGTGGGCTGGCTGGTGACGATCGTGCTGCTCAGCCTCGGACGGCCGGAAGGCGACGGGGTCTTCGCGGGCGGGGCAGCCGAGATGATCTACCTTCTTGGAGGCATGGCCGTCGCTGTGATGTGTGCCACCATGGCGCGGCTGCCGCGACCGGCCCCGTGAACAGGCCGACTTGAGCGAGGGTCGCCCGGACTTCGGCCGGAATGCCCCGTGCTCGATCCCCGGCCGTCGGGTGCCTGTCGGCGACGGCCAGTATGGTGGTGCGCGCCGCCGAGCCGCCCGGGTACACGAGCACCAGCAAGAGCGGGCGGTGGAGCCAACCGGGAGAACCTGCTTTGAGTCGTGAAACTGGTCGAGAGACTGACAGTTCGTCCTCCGGCGCCCAGGGGCGCGGTGGAGCCGCGTACCCGTCGGGTACACCGCCGTACGGATCCCGCCAGTATCCGTCGCTCCACCCCACGCAGGACGGGGCCGACGACCCGGCCGGCGCCTCCGCCGTGCCCGCTCCGCCGCAGCCGGAGGAGCCGAAGACCGAGACCACGCTGACCACCCGGATCCGGATCAACATTCCGGGTTCGCGGCCGATCCCGCCCGTGGTGGTCCGCAAGCCGGTCGCGGACGCGCCCAAGCCGAAGCGCGAGAGCGCTCCGGCCGCCGAGGCCGTCCCGGCGCCCGCACCTGCGCCCGCGCCCGCCCCTGAGCCGCCGGCGCCGGTGGAGCCTCCCAAGGCGGAGGAGAAGCCGACCAGCGACTGGTTCGCCCCGCGCAAGGGGGCCGCCCCCGCCGCGCCGGCGACGCCGGCCCCGGCTGCGCCTCCCGCGCCGTCCGCGCCCTCCGGGGCCCCGGCGCCCGCGGGCACGGGTGCCGGTCCCGGCGCCGGCCCTCGTGGCGGTCCCGGCCCGCGCGGCGGGTCCGGTCCTCGTGGCGGTGCCGGCGCGCCCGGACATACGCCTCCTCCCGGTCTGCGACCCCCGGCGTCGGGCGGCCCGGCCCGTGGCTCCGGCTTCGCGGGACCCGCGACCGGCGGCATCCCGACCATAGGGGGCGCCTCGATCTCGGCGACCCCCGCGGCCGGCATGCCGATGTTCCTCACGACGCCGCCGCAGGACGAGGCCGGATACGGCCCCGACGGCGCCCCGTACTCCCCGGGCGCCCCGCAGGCGCCTACCGGCCCGACCACCGGCCCCGTCACCGGCAGCAGCACGGTGGGCGGCCCGATGGCCGGTGGCCCGGCAGGCGGCGGCCCGATGGTCGGCGGACCTCGCCCGGGCGGTCCGGCCGGCGGTGGGCCCGTCGCCGGCGGTCCCTTCGGGGGCGCGCCGCGCATGTCGGACGACACCGCCGTCCTGACCCCGCAGAGCCCCGGCCCGATCACTCCGCCCGGCGCGGGCCCCGCCGGGCACGTCTCCGGGGACACGCTCACCAGCGGCATCCCCGTCGTGCCCTCGGGCCCGGGCGGCCCCTCCGGCCCGGACCGCACGCCCCGCGCCCCGGAGCACGGCTTCTCGGCCCCCGAGGTCGTCGGCGGCGCCCCGGCGCCCGCCGCCCCCAGGACCGCGACGCCCGCCTCCTCCTCCGCCCCGGCGAAGAAGGGCCGCTCCAAGCTCGTCCTCGTCGGCGTCGGCGTGTTCGGTCTGGTCGGCGTCGCCTATGGCGCCGGCCTGCTCCTCAACCACTCCGACGTCCCCAAGGGCACCACCGTCCTCGGCGTCGACATCGGCGGCGGTACGAAGGAGGAGGGGGTCAACAAGCTGGAGACCGCCCTCGGTAAGCGCGCCCACGCGCCCCTCCAGCTCAGCGTCGGCGGGAAGACGGTCGCGCTCTCCCCGGACAAGGCCGGTCTCTCCCTCGACAGCCAGGAGACCGTCCGCGCGGCCGCGGGCAGCGACTACAACCCCGTCTCCGTGATCAGCTCCCTCTTCGGCGGCGAGCGGGTCGCAGAGCCGAAGCTCCCGGTCGACGAGGAGAAGCTGGCCGTCGCCCTCACCGACGTCTCCGGCGCGTCCGGCTCGGCGACCGAGGGCACGATCAGGTTCTCCCCGAGCAAGGTCACCGCCGTCCCGGGCAAGCCCGGCAAGGGCCTGGACGTCGCCCGTTCGATGATCTTCGTGAAGGACGCGTTCCGCGCCCAGGTCCAGACGGGTCGGTCGAAGCCCGTCGAGCTGCCCGTCGTCACCCGCCAGCCCACCGTCACCCAGGCGGAGCTGGACCGGGCGATGAAGGAGTTCGCCGAGCCCGCCATGTCCGGTGTGATCGTGATCAAGGCGGGCCAGAAGGAGATCAAGTTCGGCCCGGCGCGGTCGCTGCCGCAGATCCTCTCCATGAAGCCCGTCAACGGCCGCCTGGTCGAGGTCTACGACAAGAAGGCGATCGACAAGCTCCTCGACGGAGTCTTCGACGGGATCATGATCACCAAGGCCGACGGCAAGAAGCACCAGGTCTCCGCCGACGACGTCGCCTTCGTGATGCGCGACGCCCTGATGGGCAAGACCGCGGCCGAGCGGACGAAGGTCATCGACCTCGACGGCGAGGGCTGACGCCCCGTACGAGCTGAGAGGGAGCCCCACCCGGCACGCCGGGTGGGGCTCCTTCGCTCTGTCGAGCGGTTGCGATCGTGAACCTCGCGTGCGCGACTTGTGAAGATGCCCGTGAAATGCGAAAACCTCAGGTGTGACCACGTTGTCGGCGGTCTCCGCACCTACGATCCCAAGGGTCCCTGGGCCGATGAACTTGCTGGGGTGAATGCGGAAAGTCCGGTCATAGGGGAGTTGGCGTGAGGTACGACGAGGAGTGGGCGGCCGTGCGGACCGTCGCGTGGCGGGCCGTGGGTGGCCTGGGTCTTGCGATGACGCTCATGGCATGCGGGAGCGGCAAGCCGGAGCCGGCGGCGAAGCCGACGGTGCCGGCGACGGAGGTGTGCGGGGGCCTGTCGCCGAAGGCGGCGAAGGCGCTTGAGCGGATCTCGGAGGCGAAGCGGTTCGAGTATCGCTCGTACGGGGTCGCCGACTCGCTGAAGGAACTGCTGCACGACCCCGAGCTCGACGGAAGCGGGCAGCGGACCGCCTGTGTGATCGAGCCGGATGTGGAGGACCCCGCAGAGAGCCCGTCGAGGATGACGGTGCTGTTCGAGGAGGTCGACCGGGTGCCCGCGCCGCAGCCGAAGGTGGTCGCGGCGGCGCGCCTTCCCGTCGGTCTGCTGGCGGAAGGCGGCGACGCGGACGCCGATCTGTGGTTCGCCTGCGAGGTGAAGGGCGTCGGCAAGCCGATGGTCCACGCGGAGCTGGCCTACGGCTCCCGCCCGCGCGAGGGCAGTGCCAAGGAGGCGAACATCCGCGTCCTCCAGGACCTCTCGCACCGGCTCGCCCTCGCCATGGGCTGCCCTGACGCGGGGGGCGTCCCGAGCGTCTGAGGCGTCACGCGGCGGAGGGCCCTCCGGACGCGGGGCGGGCCCTCCGCACGTGATCAGCACTCGCCCCCGCCTCCCTGCCCCTCCCTGGAGGGAGGACGGAGCCGGGCGGCGTCCGGCCCGGCGCCCCTTAATTCAGCAGCGCCCGCGCCGCCTGCGCCCTGTTCCTGATCGTCGCCGCCGCGCTCGGTTCCACCGCGGCCACCACCGAGGCGTACGCCTCCATCTCCGCCGCGCCCGCGAGGAACTCGCCCCGCTGGACCAGCAGCTCCGCGTGTTCGTAGCGCAGGCGGGCGGGGTGGGTGGGGAGCAGCAGGGAGAGCTCGACGGCCCACAGTGCGACGGCGGAGCGTTCCGGGCGGGGGGTCGCCCAGGCGCGGATGTTGTTGAGGATGCGGAGAACGATCTCCAGCGGGTCCGCGGGGCGCAGCATCGACGGTTCCAGGGGTTCGCCCGTCGCGCCCGCCACCAGGAGTTCCGCGTCGATGCCCGTCATCGCCCGGCCGCCCGCGAAGGGGTCGGCGAGGACCTGGGCCGACGGGTCGCCGAAGCCGATGACGAAGTGGCCCGGCAGGCCGAGCCCGTACACCGGCGCACCCGCCCTGCGCGCGACCTCCATCCAGACCACCGACAGCAGGATCGGCAGGCCCCGCCTCCGCTGCAGGACGTCGTGGAGCAGCGAGGACTCCAGACGCTGGTAGTCGGCCGGGACGCCCTGGAAGCCGTACCGGCCGCCGAGCAGCCGGGCGAGCGCCGCCGCCCACTCCTGCGGGTCCCGTATGCCGTACGGCAGCTCGCCGGCCAGCCGGTCCAGCTCGATCTCCGCCGCGTCCAGATCGGCCTCCGTGACCGCGGGGTCCGCCTCCGCGCCGATCAGCAGACAGAGCCGCGCGAGATCCGGGCGCCGTGCACGGGCCTCCTGCGCGAACTCCCGCCGCCAGTCGGTCACGTCGGTCACCTCGCTCACGCCTCCGCCGCTCGGTAGGGCCCGTATCGATAGTGGTGGTAGTGGTGATGGACGGTGAAGCCCATGCCCTCGTACAGCGCCCGCGCCCCGTCGTTGTCCTTCTCCACCTGGAGCCAGGCCGCCGACGCGCCCTCGTCGAGGGCCTGCCGGGCGAGCGCCGTCATGACGGCCGTGGCCAGGCCCTGACGCCGGTGCGCGGGGTCGACCTCCACCGCCATGAATCCGGCCCAGCGGCCGTCCACCACGCAGCGTCCGATCGCGGCCGGTATGTCTTCCGTGCCCGGTACGGACGCGAACCACACACTCGGGCCGCTGGTCAGCACCTTCAGCACATGCGGGCCGGGCTCGCCCGACCGGTTGTAGCGACCGAGCCAGGCGGCGTCCAGGGACCGGGAGAGGAGGACGGACGACACGTCCGCGTCCAGGTCCGCGACCGGCGCCAGCCCCCCGGTCCGCACCTCCGCCGAGACCTCCGAGCGCCAGCCGCGACGCTCCAGCTCCGCGCAGAGAAGCTCCTGCGTACCCTCGGCACCGGTCGCCGTCTGGACGTACGCCGGGAGGTCGCGCCGCGCGTACCACTCGCGCACCCGCTCCAGGGCCTCGTCGAGGGGCAGCCCCGGATCACCGAGCGGCAGCGCCGAATTGGCCCGTCGCGTGAATCCCGCGGCGGCCCGCAGCGTCCACTCGCCGAGCGGCTCGCTCTCCACCGGCTCCCACGCGCGTGCCAGCACCCGCGCCAGCTCCTCGAAGGAGGCCGCGGGCCCGCGCCGGCGGGCCGGGGCCGCGGGGACGACCTTGCCCGCGACCAGTGCGGATTCCGCGATCCGGACGCCCTCACCCGTCCGTCGTGTGATCAGCAGCACATCGGCGTCCCATGATGTGAGAACGCCGACCGCATCGGTGAAGCGCTCGCCCGGGGCACCGGACTCCGTCACGTACCGAACTGAGACACGTTTTCCCACGTCAGCGCGGGTAATACGCACCTCAAGGCGCCCTCCAGCGGTGAATTCCACAGCTTCTCCGCCCCTCCTGTTCGGATCGACCCCAAGAACGGAGATACTAGGGGCGGGCATCGACGACGCCGCGCTCCCGCGCAGACCAGCCCTACCGAGGAGGAACGACAGCGTGACCTACGTCATCGCGCAGCCTTGTGTCGACGTCAAGGACAAGGCTTGCATCGAGGAGTGCCCCGTCGACTGCATCTACGAGGGCTCCCGGTCCTTGTACATCCACCCGGACGAATGCGTCGACTGTGGTGCTTGTGAGCCGGTGTGCCCGGTCGAGGCCATCTTCTACGAGGACGACACCCCGGAGGAGTGGAAGGACTACTACAAGGCGAACGTCGAGTTCTTTGACGAGCTCGGTTCTCCCGGTGGTGCCTCCAAGCTCGGCCTGATCGAGCGCGACCACCCCTTCATCGCCGCCCTGCCGCCGCAGAACGGCTGATCATCCCGCCCTCGGTCCCGTACGGCCTCGCCCGCTGTACGGGACCGACGCGTTTCCCGACGCGTCACCCCCGTACGTACGAGGAAGTGAGCCAACTCGTGAGCGCAGTCTCTTCGCGCCTGCCCGTCTTCCCCTGGGACAAGCTGGAGCCGTACAAGAAGACGGCGGCCGCCCACCCGGACGGCATCGTGGACCTGTCCGTGGGCACGCCGGTCGACCCGGTGCCGGAGCTGATCCAGCGGGCGCTGGTCGCGGCGGCCGACTCGCCGGGCTATCCCACGGTGTGGGGCACCACCGAGCTGCGGGACGCGCTGACGGGCTGGTGCGAGCGGCGCCTGGGCGCGGTCGGCTTCGCGCACACGAACGTGCTGCCCGTCGTCGGCTCCAAGGAGCTGGTGGCCTGGCTGCCGACGCAGCTGGGGCTCGGCGCCGGAGACCAGGTCGCCTACCCGCGGCTCGCCTACCCGACGTACGAGGTCGGCGCGCGGCTCTGCGGCGCCGAGCCCGTCGTCTACGACGACCCGGTCGCCGATCTCGACCCGGCCGCCGTCAAGCTGCTCTGGCTCAACTCGCCCTCGAACCCCACCGGCAAGGTCCTCGGCAAGGACGAGCTGACCCGAATCGTGGCCTGGGCGCGCGAGCACGGCATCCTCGTCTTCTCCGACGAGTGCTACCTGGAGCTGGGCTGGGAGGCCGACCCGGTCTCCGTCCTGCACCCGGACGTCTGCGGCGGTACGTACGAGGGGATCGTCGCCGTCCACTCGCTCTCCAAGCGCTCCAACCTGGCCGGCTACCGCGCCGCGTTCATCGCGGGCGACGCGGCGGTCCTCGGCGAGCTGCTCCAGATCCGCAAGCACGGCGGCATGATGACCGCCGCCCCGGTGCAGGCCGCGACGGTCGCAGCCCTGGGCGACGACACGCACGTGGCCGAGCAGCGCGAGCGGTACGCGGCCCGGCGCACGGCCCTGCGGACGGCCCTGGAGGCGCACGGCTTCCGGATCGAGCACAGCGAGGCCAGCCTCTACCTGTGGGCGACCCGCGACGAGCCGTGCTGGGAGACGGTCGCGTACCTCGCCGAGAAGGGCGTCCTGGTCGCGCCCGGTGACTTCTACGGGGTGGCGGGGGAGCGGTTCGTCCGCGTGGCCTTCACCGCCACCGACGAGCGCGTCGAGGCGGCGGTCAAGCGCCTCGGCTGATCCCGCGCACGTGCGAGAGGGCCCGGGGAGCGTGATGCTC
>NZ_JBHWBS010000015.1:24037-53019 GCF_042735655.1 Streptomyces sp. NPDC059567
GGGGGGGGGGGGTTGGCGGGTGTGTCCCCCCCCCCCCGTCGCGGGGGGGGGGGGGGGCGCTCCTCCCTGGGTTCGCCCCCGCGCGCGGGGGGGGGGGGGGGGTGGGTTTGCCGCCCCCCCCCCCCCCCCTCTCCCGTACCGGTGCCGGAGAACCGGACCGGGGGTCAGCCGCCGAGCGGCAGGCCGCCCAGCGAGGGCACGCCGCCGCCGGTCGGCAGGCTCTTGCCGAGGCCGCCCGCCGACGGGGCGTTCTGGGAGGCCGCGCCGGCGGTCTCGCCGAGGACCTCGCCCGCGCTGCCCGCCGCGTCGCCGGCGACCTTCTGCGCGGCGGGGGTGGCGGTCTTGCCGGCCGCACCCACGGTCTGGCCGGCGGCCGGGACGGCCTTGCTGCCGGTGTCGCCGACCACGCCGGTGGCGGTCTGCGAGGCGCCGTCGACGGCGTTGCCGACACCGGCGCCGTCCAGGCTGGAGATACCGGAGAGGGCTCCGGTGGGCGCGATGCTGTGGTCCAGGGCGCTCGCGGACCCGGCCGCACCGACCACGGGGGCTGCTCCGGCGGCCACGAGGAGTGCGGCGCGGGCGATCCGACGGGTCAGGGGGAGGGACATGGTGCTCCTTCGACGGAGAGGACGTTCTGACTCCGTGACAACCGAGGCGGGGGAGGTGGAGGTTTCGGCGGTCGAAGGTAAAGGCTGCGCAATGCATCGCATTATCGGGTGGGGAGGAAAGCGGACGAACGCGTCCGAAGATCCAACCCCTGCTGAACCGTCACTTCCCATGCCTCGCAAGGGGATGGGCGTGGTGCTGTGCGGTGTGGGGCGGTGGGTACCGCGGAACGTGGCGAATAGCTCGGTCGGGTGACTTCCCGTACGGGTGCCCGGTGCCGGAGTTCGGCTACTGCGCGAGCCGAATGCGAACCGCGCCGCCGCTCTCGCCGTCGTCGCCGTCCGTCGTCGACCACGCCCCGGAGGGGTCGCTCGCGCGCCAGACCTTGTCCGCGTACGCGACCTCGGCGATCCGCAGGTCGTCCGCCCGCGCCACCGCCCAGTGGGCGAGCTCCCAGCCCCGCTGCGCGTCCGTGCCGGTGGTCGCGAGGACGGGCACGGAGAGGACGGAGTGAGCGCCGCCCACGCTCGCCCCGGAGCGTCCCGCACTGCCCGCGCCCCCGGCCGCCCCCTTCGGGGCGGCCTTCTCGCCGAAGGCCCGCACCAGCTCCGCCCGCACCTTCGCCGGATCCCCCGGCTGCCCGTCCTTCGACGGGCTCGTCGTGCAGTTCAGGGACGCGGCCGAGCGGCCGGTCAGCGCAGCCGAAAGCAGCGCCGCGTCCGGCTCGTGCTTCGCGTACGCCTGGGGGAAACCGCTGCGCTGCACCTTCTGCGCCGCCACGGTCAGCGGGAGCCGCGAATAGCCGGGGACCTTCGCGAGACCTTCGTAGAACCTCCCCGAGGAGTACACCGGGTCCATGATCTGCTCCGGCGTGCCCCAGCCCATGGACGGGCGCTGCTGGAAGAGGCCGAGCGAATCCCGGTCGCCGTGCTGGATGTTGCGCAGCGCGGACTCCTGGAGCGCCGTCGCCAGGGCGATCGTGACCGCGCGCTCCGGCATCCGGCGGGTGGTGCCCACGGCGGAGATGGTGGCGGCGTTCGACGCCTGCTCGGGCGAGAACGCGTACGTGTTCTCGCCACTGCCCACGATGCAGCCGGGAGCGCCCTTGGGGCCCGTGGCGTGGTGCACGGCGAGATAGCCGGCCAAGCCGAGGAGCACGGCGAACCCGGCCGTGAACCTGGCAAGGCGGCCGTTGCGAGAACTGCGGGAGTGGCGGATGGGCTCGGACACGGGGCCAACCGTACTGGAGGCCGGGTTAGGGTCGGCACATGGCTGACAACGCTCCCCTCGACCTCGCGCTGGACGGTCCGGCGCTCACCGCCGCGCTCGTCGACTTCCCTTCCGTCAGCGGGACAGAGAAGCCGCTCGCCGACGCGATCGAGCAGGCCCTGCGTGCCCTGCCGCACCTCACCGTCGACCGGTACGGCAACAACGTCGTGGCCCGCACCCGGCTCGGCCACGCGGAGCGCGTGATCCTCGCCGGCCACATCGACACCGTCCCGATCGCGGGCAACGTGCCCTCGCGCCTCGACGAGAACGGCATCCTGTGGGGCTGCGGCACGACCGACATGAAGTCGGGCGTCGCCGTACAGCTCCGTATCGCAGCCACCGTCCCCGAGCCCAACCGCGACCTCACCTTCGTCTTCTACGACAACGAGGAGGTCGCCGCCCACCTCAACGGCCTCGGGAAGGTCGCCGAGGCGCACCCCGACTGGCTGGAGGGCGATTTCGCGATCCTCCTGGAGGGCTCGAACGCCGAGGTCGAGGGCGGCTGCCAGGGCACCCTGCGGGTCTTCCTGCGCACGGAGGGCGAGCGCGCCCACTCCGCGCGCTCCTGGATGGGCTCCAACGCCATCCACGCGGCGGCCCCGATCCTGGCCCGCCTCGCCGCGTACGAGCCCCGCAAGCCGGTCATCGACGGCCTGGAGTACCACGAGGGCCTCAACGCGGTACGGATCGAGGGCGGCGTCGCCAACAACGTCATCCCCGACGCCTGCACGGTCGTCGTCAACTACCGCTACGCCCCCGACCTCACCCAGGCCGAGGCCGAGGCGCACGTCCGCGAGGTCTTCGCGGACTGCGGGGTCGCGGAGTTCGTGATCGACGACCACAGCGGCGGCGCACTGCCCGGCCTTTCGCACCCGGCCGCGGCCGAGTTCATGAAGGCGGTCGGCGGCACCGCGCTGCCCAAGTTCGGCTGGACCGACGTGGCCCGCTTCAGCGCGCTCGGCGTCCCCGCGGTCAACTACGGCCCCGGTGACCCGATCTACGCCCACAAGGTCGACGAGCACGTCGTCGTGGACCGGATCGTCCAGTGCGAGGACCGGCTCCGCGACTGGCTCACTACCTGACAGACGTAATTTCGCTTTTTGTCACGTCTGTGGACCTACCCTGACCGAACCAGAAGATCAGTGGATCGGTGGAGGGAGCAGGCCATGGGTATCCCCGAGGGAGCGCGGAAGCCGGAGGAGCAGCGGCAGGGACCGGTGCTCAGGCGCCGCGAGCAGGTCCAGCCGGGCACCACGGATCAGCGTCTGCTGGACACCGAAGGCGACTCGGAGTGGGTGCACACAGACCCCTGGCGGGTCATGCGCATCCAGTCCGAGTTCGTCGAGGGCTTCGGCGCGCTCGCCGAACTGCCGAGCGCGATCAGCGTCTTCGGCTCGGCCCGTACGAAGCCGGACTCGCCCGAGTACGAGGCCGGTGTGCGGCTCGGCCGCGCGCTGGTCGAGGCGGGCTTCGCGGTGATCACGGGCGGCGGCCCGGGCGCCATGGAGGCGGCGAACAAGGGCGCGCGGGAGGCCAAGGGCATCTCGGTGGGCCTGGGCATCGAGCTCCCCTTCGAGCAGGGGCTCAACCCGCACGTCGACATCGGCGTGAACTTCCGCTACTTCTTCGTCCGCAAGACGATGTTCGTGAAGTACGCGCAGGGGTTCGTGGTCCTCCCGGGCGGCCTCGGCACCCTGGACGAGCTCTTCGAGGCGCTCACCCTGGTCCAGACGCGCAAGGTGACCCGCTTCCCGATCGTGCTCTTCGGTACGGAGTACTGGAAGGGTCTCGTCGACTGGCTCCGCGACTCGGTCGTCGCGGGCGGCAAGGCCTCTGAGCGGGACCTGCTGCTGTTCCACGTGACGGACGACGTGGACGAGGCGGTCGCCCTCGTGACGAAGGAGACGGGCCGCTAGGGCGTGTCCGGCGGGTCTGGAGCCGGACACGGCCCTGACCCGCCGGACACCCTGGGCGCCGTGCGTGGGGCGCCCGGCGCCCCGCGCCTACGCCAATCCTCGCCGGGCCACGGCGGGCGGACGGTGTCCCGCGATGGTCGCCACCATGTCCAGGACCTGCCGCGTCTCGGCGACCTCGTGCACCCGGTAGACCTGCGCACCCAGCCACGCGGACACCGCCGTCGTCGCCAGCGTGCCGAGCACCCGCTCCTTCACCGGCCGGTCCAGCGTCTCTCCCACGAAGTCCTTGTTCGACAATGAGACGAGCACCGGCCACCCCGTCTCCGTCATCTCGCCGAGCCGCCGGGTCGCCTCCAGGCTGTGGCGGGTGTTCTTCCCGAAGTCGTGACCGGGGTCGATCATGATCCCGTCCCGCCGTACGCCCAGCTCGACCGCCCGCTCCGCCAGCCCCACGGTCACCCGCAGGATGTCGGCCATCACGTCCTCGTACGCGATCCGGTGCGGCCGGGTCCGCGGCTCCGCGCCGCCCGCGTGGGTGCAGACGAGCCCGGCGCCGTACCGGGCGGCGACCTCCGCGAGCCGCGGGTCCACGCCGCCCCACGCGTCGTTGAGGACGTCCGCGCCGGCCTCGCAGACCGCCTCGCCGACATCGGCGCGCCAGGTGTCGACGCTGATGACGACGTCCGGATGCCGGCGCCGTACCTCGGCGACGAAGCCGACCGTGCGCCGCGCCTCCTCCTCCGCCGTGACCTCCTCGCCGGGTCCCGCCTTCACCCCGCCGATGTCGATGATGGCGGCGCCCTCGGCGACCGCCTGCTCCACGCGGGCGAGGGCCGGCTCGTCCCGGAAGGTGGCGCCCTGGTCGTAGAAGGAATCGGGGGTCCGGTTGACGATCGCCATGATCACCGGCTCGTGCGGCCCGAATTCACGCCGTCCCAAGCGCAGCATCCCTTTTGTCCTCCCTCGCGTCCGTTCGCCTGCGACCCTAACTGTCGGTGGCGCATGGCACGATCGGCGGTGGGACGTTTTCCATTCCGGGGAGAGGCGCGCTGGTGTTCTGGTTCTTGCTGATCGCGATGGTCGTGGTCGTCGCGGCGGTCACCCTGGCGGTGGTCGGCGGAGGCGACAGCGAGGTGCTGCCCGAGGTGGCACCGGAGCAGCTGGTCGACCCCCTGCCGGAGACCCGGCCGGTCGACCGCGCCGACATCGAGGCGCTCCGGCTGCCGGTGACCGCGCGGGGCTACCGCATGGCGGACGTGGACGACGTCCTGGGCCGCCTGGGCGCCGAGCTCGCCGAGCGGGACGCGCGGATCGCGGAGCTGCAGGCGGCGCTGGCCGGCGGGGCCGGGCCCTCGCTGCGGAAGAACCAAGAGGACCGGTGAGCGGCGGGGCGATCCCAGGCCCGGACGGCCGACTGCGCTGCCCCTGGGGCCTGTCGACCGAGGACTACGTGGCGTACCACGACGAGGAGTGGGGCCGCCCGGTCCACGGCGACGACGCGCTGTTCGAGCGGCTGTGCCTGGAGGCGTTCCAGTCGGGTCTTTCGTGGATCACGATCCTGCGCCGCCGTGAGGGCTTCCGACGGGCCTTCGCCGACTTCGAGATCGCCTCGGTGGCGGAGTTCGGCGAGGCGGACCGCGAGCGGCTCCTCGTGGACGAGGGCATCATCCGCAACCGGGCGAAGATCGACGCGACCCTGGCGAACGCCAAGACGCTGGCGACCTGGTCCCCCGGCGAGCTCGACTCCCTGATCTGGTCGTACGCCCCGGACCCGACGACCCGCCCGGCCCCGCTGACCTTCGCCGACGTGCCGGCCGTGACGGACGAGTCGACGGCCCTGTCCAAGGCGCTGAAGAAGCGCGGCCTGCGGTTCATCGGCCCGACGACGGCGTACGCCCTGATGCAGGCCTGCGGCCTCGTCGACGACCACTTGAAGGAGTGCGTGGCCCGGGGCGGCCGCTGACGGCGACCCGGGCCACGCCCGGCGTCACCGGCCCACGTACCGCGGCTTCTCCTTCGCCAGGAACGCCTGGACCGCGATCGTGTGGTCCTCCGACGCGCCCGCCGCCGTCTGGAGTTCGTCCTCCTTCTCCAGCGCCTCCGCGAGCGAGCGGTCCGCCCCGTACGCCAGCGACGCCTTCAGGGCCGCGTACGCCACCGTCGGGCCCTCGGCCAGGGTGCGGGCGACCTTCAGGGCCTCCTGCGCGAGGTCGGCGGCCGGGACCAGCTTGTTCACGATGCCGAGCTCGTACGCCTCCTGGGCGCTGATCGAGCGCGGGAAGAGCAGCAGGTCGGAGGCGCGGCTCGCACCGATCAGCCGGGGCAGCGTCCACGACATGCCGGAGTCGGCGGTGAGCGCGACACCCGCGAAGGAGGTGTTGAACGCGGCGGTGTCGGCGACGACCCGGTAGTCCGCCGCCAGCGCGAAGCCGAAGCCGGCCCCGGCCGCGACGCCGTTGACGCCCGCCACCACGGGCTTCTTCATGCCGGTGAGCGCCTTGACGATCGGGTTGTAGTGGTCCCGGACGGTGTTCATGGTGTGCTGCGACCCGGACTCCTTGTCCGACATCAGCAGACCCACGTGCTCCTTCAGGTCCTGACCCACGCAGAACGCCCGGTCGCCCGCCGCCGTAAGCAGCACGGCCCGTACGGCGGTGTCCGCCGCGGCCGCCTCCGCCGCGTCCCGCAGGGCGACCTTCGCCTCGACGTTCATCGCGTTCATGGCCTCGGGCCGGTTGAGCGTGATCGTGGCGAGTCCGTCGCTCACTTCGTACAGAACGGTGTCGGCCATCGGGGCTTCCCTTCGCGTCTTTGGAGTCCTGACCCTCCCCCAGACTTCGTGCGGGGGACCCCCAGGATGGCGGAGATCACGCACCCCGCACATGTGAGCTGCGTCAAAGCCTGACAGCGAACGAGTGGCGAGGCGGCGGCGAAGTATCGCAGGCTGATCGCCGAAAAGGGCGGTTTTGCGGAAGCGCGTTGCACAAGCGATGCAACCTGATGTTGGTCATCGGGTCCTGTGATGCGGGATAATGACCTGGAAGCAATGTGTTCGATGCCGGTGACGTGTGCTCCCGATCAGGGGCCGTCGGCTGACGAAGAGCTGGTTTCAGGAAGGGGAACAAGCATGGCGGCCATGAAGCCGCGGACGGGCGACGGCCCGCTCGAGGTGACCAAGGAGGGGCGGGGCATTGTCATGCGCGTTCCGCTCGAAGGCGGCGGTCGGCTTGTCGTCGAGCTGACCCCGGACGAGGCCGAAGCACTCGGCGACGCCCTGAAGCAGGTAGTCGGCTGACGCGACAAGCCAGGATTGTCCGCCCCTGCCCCGGCACGGTACCCACCGCGCCGGGGCAGGGGTGTGTCAGGGGTGGGTCGCGTATCCCGCGGCCCTGAGGGCCCTCAGGGCCGTCGCACCGCGCACAGCAGGCCATCGCCCACCGGCAGCAGGGACGGCAGCAGCTCCTGGCTCTCGCGGACCGCGCGCAGCAGCTCCCGCACCCGCAGCACCTCGGCGGGCTGGGCCGCGGAGTCGACCGTACGGCCGTCCGCGAAGACGCCCTCGAAGCAGACCAGACCGCCTGGTCGCAGCAGGCGCAACGATTCAGCGAGGTAGTCCAGGCACTCCAGCCGGTCGCCGTCGCAGAAGACGAGGTCGTATCCGCCGTCCGCGAGCCGCGGCAGCACGTCCAGCGCGCGCCCCGGGATGAAACGCGCCCGGTTCCCGGCGAAGCCCGCCGCCCGGAACGCCGTCTTCGCGAACTGCTGACGCTCGGGCTCCAGGTCCACCGTCGTCAGGACCCCGTCCGGCCGCATCCCGTACAGCAGGTAGATCCCGGACACCCCCGTGCCCGTACCGATTTCGGCCACCGCTTTCGCGTCCGCCGTGGCCGCCAGCAGGCGCAGAGCGGCGCCGGTGCCCGGAGACACCGAGGGCAGCCCTGCCTCCCGGGCCCGGTCACGGGCCCAGCGCAGCGCTTCGTCCTCGGCGACAAAGGCGTCGGCGAACGCCCAGCTCGTCTGCCGGTTGGCGGTAATGGCCCTCTCCTGTCCCCGTAGTTGGCGCAACGGTGACTGTATCCGCTGCACGCGGGAACCCGCAGATGGGACCGCGCGTTCTGAGAAGGCGGGACGCGATACGGAGCGCCGGCTCGGCCGGCCCCAAATTCGCGTAAAGATTCTTATCCGGAGCTAACGGGCGAGGTGGCTATGGTAGGGGCTCCACTGGACACCACCAGAGCCGACAGGGGAGGTGCGGCTGCGCCTGTGGATCGGGGAGGAGTGCTTCGGCGTCTTCTCAGGTCGGCAGGTGAGCCGAAATCCGTGACCGACACCGCTGACCGAATCCACACCACCGACTCCGCTCCCACCACCGCGACCTTCGCATCGGATGCGGAATCGCAGGCGTGGACTCCGCCCACCTGGGAGGAGATCGTCAGCACGCACAGTGGCCGGGTCTATCGCCTCGCCTACCGGCTGACCGGCAACCAGCACGACGCCGAGGACCTCACGCAGGAGGTCTTCGTCCGCGTCTTCCGCTCGCTGTCGACGTACACGCCGGGCACCTTCGAGGGCTGGCTGCACCGCATCACCACCAACCTCTTCCTCGACATGGTCCGCCGCAAGCAGCGGATCCGTTTCGACGCGCTCGCCGACGACGCGGCCGAGCGGCTGCCCAGCCGCGAGCCCTCACCGCAGCAGGCGTTCAACGACACCCACTTCGACGCCGACGTCCAACAGGCCCTCGACACCCTCGCGCCCGAGTTCCGGGCCGCCGTCGTCCTCTGTGACATCGAAGGACTCTCGTACGAGGAGATCGCCGCGACGCTCGGCGTGAAGCTCGGCACGGTCCGCAGCCGGATCCACCGCGGGCGCTCCCACCTGCGCAAGGCGCTGAAGCACCGTTCCCCCGAGGCCCGGGCGGAGCGCGCGCTGGCCGCCGTCGGCTGGGAGGGCGGTACGGCGTGAACACACGTCCTGCCGGCCCGACCCCCGCGGAGCAGCACCTCGGGGACCGGCTCGCGGCGCTGGTCGACGGGGAGCTCGGCCACGACGCCCGCGAGCGGGTCCTCGCGCACCTCGCGACCTGTGCCAAATGCAAGGCGGAGGCCGACGCCCAGCGCACGCTGAAGAGCGTCTTCGCCTCCACCGCCCCCCCTCCGCCCTCGGAGGGGCTCCTCGCCCGCCTCCAGGGGTTGCCGGGGGGCCCTGGTGATCCGGGGGCCGACGACCGTCGGGGACCCTTCGACGAACTCTTCGGCCTGGGCGGACCCGGTGGGTCCGGCGCGGCCGGCGGGGTGAAGTCCGACGGCTTCGCCACGGCCGTCGTCTCCCCGCACTCCGGCTTCCGTATCCACGCGGTCGGCCGTCCCGACCAGGACCGTTCGCCCTGGCGCGGGCGGCGCTTCGGTATCGCTGCGGCCAGCGCGGTCTCCTTCGCCGCCATCGCGCTCGGCGGCGCCCTTCCGCTGGAGTCCTCGGTGAACGTCGGCGCGCGCGGCGACGGCACGGGCAACACCGTGACCCCGCTGCGGGCCGCCGCCTCGGGCGGCGGCACCGGCTCGAACCCGGGCACCGGCGCGGGTACGAACGTGGGTGTGACCAACGGCCGCGGCGGGCGCTCGGGAGAGCGGTCGGTCACGGCCTCCTCGACCGGCCCTGTCGGCGCGCCCCTGTCGGCGCCCGGCGTCGTGGCGCCCGGACCCCTGGTTCCCGGTGAGGCGACCCCCGCGGTGGCCGGCCGGCTCCAGGACCAGGCCCCGCCGTCGCTGCTGGCCCTCTCGCCGTTCATACGGCCGACGGGACCGGCGCTGCACCTGGCGTTCACGTCCGGGCTCAACACGCTCGGCGGCCCGACCGCCACCGCGGCCCCGGCCACGTCGACGGCCTCCGGCTCGTCGTCGATCCCGCTCACCTCCCAACGCTGACCCGGGACCTGGTTGAATCCAGGTCACGAGTGCCCGACGCAGGCGGGCGCGGACAGGCCAGCTGTTGCGGGGAGAGCATGAACGACGGGAAGCCCACCGGCCAGAAGCCGAAGTGGTGGAGCCGGCCTACGACGCCGCCGGCCGGTCAGGCGGAGATACCGGAGCCGCCGGCCGCGGACGAGGGGGACTTCACGCTCGCCGCACCCGCGGCCACGGACGGCCCCGCGGCCCCCGAGCCCCCCGCCGACGCGGCGCCTGCGGACCAGGGCGCGACCCTGGAGCAGGTCCTGGTCTCGGAGGACGTCCGGGACCAGGTCACGACCTCCGTCCAGGACCAGGTCACGATCTCGGACCAGGACCGGGGCCCGGTCTCGGACCAGAGCCAGCTCCCGACCTTGGACGAGGACCGAGGCCCGGTCTCGGACCAGGACCAGGTCACGATCTCGGACCAGGACCGGGGCCCGGTCTCGGACCAGGTCGCGGACGAGGTTCATGCCCCGGCTCCCGATGCGGGGCCCACCCTCGCCAAGGGGCCGGACTCCGGGGCGGACACGGCTTCCGAACCCCTCGCCGCGCCGCAGCCGCTGCACGAGCCCGACGAGTACCGGACCCCGCCCTACGGCGGGCCCGGCCCCTGGGCGCCCGCCCCGCCGGTGCAGCGGCCGGTGGCGACTCCGGCCCACGGGGTCCCCGTACCTCCGCAGCCCGTACCCCCGCAGGCCCCGCACGCGACGCCCCACCCGGCACCCGCACCGCAGCCGATGCCGCAGCAGGCCGCACCGCAGCCCCACCCCCAGCCTCAGCAGCCCGCGCAGTGGGTGCAGTACGACCCCTGGGGTGCCCCCGGGGCCGCACCGCTCGCCCCGCTGATCATCGGCGCGGAGCCGCCCGTCAAGCGGCGCCGCTCCCGGCGCGGGCTCGCGCTCACGGGCGCGCTGGTCTTCGCCATGATCACGGGCGTGCTCGGTGGCGCGGTCGGCGCCTATGTCGAGCGCAACGGTGGCATCAGCACGATCGAGCTGCCCCAGGCCGGCGCCGAGGACTCCGGCCGCGCCCCCGACAGCGTCGCCGGGATCGCCGCCAGCGCCCTGCCCAGCGTGGTCACCCTCCACGTCAGCGGCGGTGGCGCCTCGGGCACCGGTACCGGCTTCGTCCTGGACACCCAGGGCCACATCCTGACCAACAACCACGTGGTCGACGCGGCCTCCTCCTCCGGCGACATCTCGGTCACCTTCAGCAGCGGTGAGACCGCGAGCGCCAAGCTGGTCGGAAAGGACAGCGGCTACGACCTCGCCGTCGTGAAGGTCACCGGCGTCTCGGGGCTCAAGCCCCTGCCGCTGGGCAACTCCGACAACGTGCGGGTCGGCGACCCGGTCGTGGCCATCGGCGCCCCCTTCGACCTCCAGAACACCGTCACCTCCGGCATCATCAGCGCCAAGGAGCGGCCCATCACGGCCGGCGGCGAGAAGGGCGACGGCAGCGACGTCAGCTATGTCGACGCGCTCCAGACCGACGCGCCGATAAACCCGGGCAATTCGGGCGGTCCGCTGGTCGACTCGAAGGCCCGGGTCATCGGCATCAACAGCGCCATCCGTGCCGCCGGTGGCGGCGAAGGCGACGAGAGCGGCGGCCAGTCCGGCTCCATCGGCCTGGGCTTCGCCATCCCGATCAACCAGGGCAAGCGGGTCGCCGAGGAGCTGATCAACACCGGCAAGGCCACTCACCCCGTCATCGGTGTGAGCCTCGACATGCAGTTCAACGGCGACGGCGCGCGCGTGGGGGAGAAGGGCAAGGACGGCTCGGCCTCCGTCACCCCCGGCGGCCCGGCCGCCAAGGCGGGCGTCCGCCCCGGCGACGTGATCACCAAGGTCGACGGCCAGCGGGTCCACAGCGGCGAGGAGTTGATCGTCAAGATCCGCGCCCACCGCCCGGGGGACCGCCTGGAGCTGACGCTGATGCGCGGTGGCAAGGAGCAGACGAAGACGTTGACGCTCGGTTCCTCGCAGGGCGACTGAGCGCCATGTGGGAGACACCGCAAGGTACCCGCCCGGAGGTTTCGGCGGGTACCGTGGAGCGGGCCCCGGACCCCGTGTAAGGAGCAGCAAGGTGTTCAACGACCTAGGCATACTCGAGCTCGTGACGCTCGTGGTCCTCGCTGTGCTCGTTTTCGGCCCGGACAAGCTGCCGAAGGTCATCCAGGACGTCTCGCGCTTCGTCCGGAAGGTCAAGGACTTCTCGGAGAGCGCGAAGGCCGACATCCGCACCGAGCTGGGGCCCGAGTTCAAGGACTTCGAGTTCGAGGACCTCAACCCGAAGACGTTCCTGCGCAAGCAGCTCGAGGGCAACGAGGACTTCAAAGAGCTGAAGGAGCTGCGCGGCAGCTTCGACCTCAAGAAGGAGATGAACGAGGTCGCCGACGCGGTGCACGGCCGCGAGACGGAGACCCCGTCGGTTCCGGCCGCCGTCAACGGCTCGCCGGACCTCCTCAAGAAGCAGGACAAGCCGGGCACGGGTGAGCGGCCGCCGTACGACTCCGACGCGACCTGACCACCTGGGCTGACACCACCGGGCGCACACCGGTGGCTATCCTCCATCTGTTGTCCGCCGACGCGGGCACAACGGATCGAGGAGGCGGCCGAGATGGAGACGACGAGTCGGGTGGAGGGAGTGCCCGCTGCCCGGCGCGCGGCCGAAGGCTTTCTGCGCGCACCCTTCACCTGGTACGGACTTGACGAGGCGTTCACCGGGCCGCGCTGGCTGATGCAGGTCGGCACGGCGGCGGACGGGACCGTCCAGCACGGGTCGATGGGTCACGGGGACGAGCCGTCCATAAAGTCCGACGCGAGCGGGGTCGAGAAGGAGCGCTTCGCGGTCGTCGTGACGGTCGCGGCGAACCCGGTGAGGCGCTCTGCCGACGGTACGGGGGTCCTGGACGCCACCACGGTCGCCTCGGCCGCCTGGCTGGCCGGCTCGGGGCTCCTCGCCTACACCTGGCCGGCGCAGCTGGACCACGCGCTGCGGGACGACTGGCTGGACCAGCAGACGGAGACGGCCTTCGAGCTCGCGGACGACCTGACGGGTCCGGAGTGGTCGACGCTGTCGCTGCCGGTGGACGGGGTGCCGGTGCCGTTCCACTACCGGGAGTCGGAGTTCGGGTGGGTGCTGGCCGGGTCTGCGGGTGAGGTGCACATCGGGGCGTACGGGCGTGGCATGAGCGCGTACGGGTTGGGGTTCTCGGGGGTCGAGGACCTCGACGCGTACGCCTGACGGCGCGAAGAAGGGGCACCCCGGTCTCGGGGTGCCCCTTCACGCTGCGCGGGCCCGTGCGGGCCGGTGGGTGGGTTCTGCCCACCCCACCGCCCGCCGTGTCCTAGAACTTGTTGCGCGGGGTGATGCCCAGGCTCATGCCCGACAGGCCCCTGGCGCGGCCGCCGAGCTTGCCGGCGATGGCGCGGAGGGCCGCGCCCGCGGGGGAGTCCGGGTCGGTCAGGACGACCGGCTTGCCCTCGTCGCCGCCCTCGCGCAGGCGGACGTCGATCGGGATGGACCCGAGGACCGGGACCGTCGCGCCCGTGGTCTTCGTCAGGCCGTCCGCGACCTTCTGGCCGCCGCCCGTACCGAAGACGTCGACCATCTCGTCGCAGTGCGGGCACGGCAGGCCCGCCATGTTCTCGACGACGCCGACGATCTTCTGGTGGGTCTGGACGGCGATCGAGCCGGCGCGCTCGGCGACCTCGGCCGCCGCCTGCTGCGGGGTCGTGACGACGAGGATCTCGGCGTTCGGCACCAGCTGGGCCACCGAGATCGCGATGTCGCCGGTGCCCGGGGGCAGGTCGAGCAGCAGCACGTCCAGGTCGCCCCAGTACACGTCCGCGAGGAACTGCTGGAGCGCGCGGTGGAGCATCGGGCCGCGCCACACGACCGGGGCGTTGCCCGGGGTGAACATGCCGATGGAGATGACCTTCACGCCGTTCGCGGACGGCGGCATGATCATGTTCTCGACCTGGGTCGGACGGCCGTCCGCGCCCAGCATCCGCGGCACCGAGTGCCCGTAGATGTCGGCGTCGACGACGCCGACCTTCAGCCCGTCCGCGGCCATCGCCGCGGCGAGGTTCACGGTCACGGAGGACTTGCCGACGCCGCCCTTGCCGGAGGCGACCGCGTACACGCGGGTCAGCGAGCCGGGCTTGGCGAACGGGACCTCACGCTCGGCCGTCGTGCCGCGCAGCGCCGCGGCCAGGTCCTTGCGCTGTTCGTCGCTCATCACGTCGAGCGTCACGTCGACGCCGGAGACGCCCTCGACCCGGGAGACCGCGTCGGTGACGCGCTGGGTGATCGTGTCGCGCATCGGGCAGCCGGAGACGGTGAGATAGACCGTGACGGCGACCTTGCCGTCGGATCCGATCTCCACCGACTTGACCATGCCGAGCTCAGTGATCGGTTTGTTGATCTCGGGGTCGTTCACCGTCGCCAGTGCTTCAAGCACCGCGTCTTCCGTAGCCATACGAAGATGGTACGGCGCGGACCACCGGCCCCGGAAAGCCCGTCAGCGGTCGGGTACGTCACTTCTGGGATCGCCACCCGGGGGGAATAGGTCCCGGCGGCCGTCCCGCCGCTCCTCCATCTCCTTGATCAGGTCCTGGAGCTCCGAACGGATCCAGTCCCGGGTCGCCACCTCGCCCAGACCCATCCGCAGCGCGGCGATCTCCCGGGTCAGGTACTCCGTGTCCGCGATCGACCGCTCGTTCTGCTTCCTGTCCTGCTCGAGGTTGACCCGGTCACGGTCGTCCTGCCGGTTCTGGGCGAGGAGGATCAGCGGAGCCGCGTACGAGGCCTGGAGCGACAGGGCGAGCGTCAGGAAGATGAACGGGTACTCGTCGAACTTCAGCGACGACGGCGCGAAGATGTTCCACAGCACCCAGACGACGATGGTCACCGTCATCCAGACGATGAACCGCCCCGTCCCCAGGAAGCGGGCGACCCGCTCCGAGAGCCGGCCGAAGGCCTCCGGGTCGTACTCCGGCAGCAGCCTGGCCCGTCGCTCCCGCGGGAGATCGAGCCTGATCCGGGGCATGGAGCGTTCCCGCTCCCTCTCCCGCTCTCTCTCCCGATCCTGAATGCGCTCAGCCCCCACGCGCGGCCTCCTCCCCGTGGAACTCCGTCTCCCGCCAGTCGTCCGGCAGCAGATGGTCGAGTACGTCGTCGACGGTGACCGCGCCGAGCAGCGACCCGCTCTCGTCCACCACGGGCGCCGCGATCATGTTGTACGCGGCGAGATAGCTGGTGACGGCGGGCAGCGGGGTGTCCGGGGCCAGCGGCGGCAGATCGCTGTCGACCAGCGAGCTGACCAGCGTGAACGGCGGATCGCGCAGCAGCCGCTGGAAGTGCACCGTGCCCAGGTACTTGCCCGTCGGGGTCTCGTCCGGCGGCCGGCACACGTACACCTGCGCGGCGAGCGCCGGGGAGAGGTCCTGCTGGCGTACGCGCGCCAGGGCGTCCGCGACCGTGGCGTCGGGCCGCAGCACGATCGGCTCGGTCGTCATCAGGCCGCCCGCGGTCCGCTCCTCGTACGCCAGCAGCCGGCGTACGTCGGCTGCGTCGTCGGGTCGCATCAGGGTGAGCAGCCGTTCCTTGTCCTCCTCCGGCAGCTCGGAGAGCAGGTCGGCGGCGTCGTCCGGGTCCATCGCCTCCAGGACGTCGGCGGCGCGCTCCTCCTTCAGCTTGCCGAGGATCTCGATCTGGTCGTCCTCCGGCAGCTCCTCCAGGACGTCGGCGAGCCGGTCGTCGTCGAGGGCGGCGGCGACCTCGGCCCGCCGCTTGGGGGAGAGGTGGTGCAGCACGTTGGCCAGGTCGGCGGGGCGCAGCCGCTCGAAGGTGGCGACCAGGTTCTCGGCGCCCTGGCCCTCTTCCTCCAGGGAGAAGCCGGTGACGGCCGACCACTCCACGGTCAGGGTCTCGCCCTTGCGGCGCAGCGCGCCCGGCTTGCCGCGCCGTACGAAGACCTTGTCGATCTCCCAGTCACGGCGGGCCGGCAGCTGCTGGATGGCCACGTCCAGGACGGTGACCTCCTCGTCCGTCTCCACGAGCCGCACCCGGCGGTCGAGGAGTTCGCCGAGGACCAGCCGTTCGGTGGGGCGCTGCTCGAAGCGGCGCATGTTGACCACGCCCGTGGTGATGACCTGGCCGGACTCGACGCCCGTGATCCGGGTCATCGGGACGAAGACCCGGCGGCGGCTGAGGACCTCGACGACCATGCCGAGCAGCCGGGGCGGACGGCGGCCCACCCGGAGCATGGCGACGAGGTCGCTGACCCGGCCGACCTGGTCACCGTTGGGGTCGAAGACGGGGACGCCGGCGATGTGCGAGACGAAGACCCGGGGGGCGCCTGCCACCATGCCACGCGCCTCCTCGATGTCGCACGATTCGGGTCATTGCCGAGATATGCCGGGTTCAGGCTAGCCCGTGCCCTTCCGCGGCGCCCCGGCAGAGCGCCCGTACGGCTGCCTGCGGGGACGACTTCCCGCCCGGGTACGCTGCGGTCTGCCGTCCCCCCACCGACGACATTCGAGAGGCAGCGCAGGTGACCGCACTCCCCACTGCATCGCGCATCCGCCGGGCCGTCCTGCCCGTGGCGCTCTGCGCCGGGCTCGCGGCGGGTCTCACCGCCTGCGCATCGGATCCGGACGAGGGGACGAACGGGGTCGGGAAGCTGGAGGCGACCGCCATCGAGCAGAAGGCGCAGACCGCGGCCGACGCGGCGAAGGCGGTGCGGCTGGCCGGGACCCTGGTCAGCAAGGGCGGCACGTACAAGCTCAACATGCGGCTCAAGCAGGACGGCGCGAGCGGTTCGGTGACGACGAAGAACAGCACGTTCGAGCTGCTCCGGATCGGCGAGGCGCTCTATCTGAAGGCCGACGCGGGCTTCTGGGCGCATGACGAGGGGGCGTCCGACGGCAAGGCGAACGGCGGCTCGGCCTCTGGCGGCGCGGCGTCCGAGGCGCCGACCGAGTCGGACAGCGAGGCCGCCGACAAGCTCGACGACAAGTACGTGAAGGTGCCGCAGGACGACCCCTCGTACAAGCAGCTGCGCGGCTTCACCGACATGGACCTGCTGCTCGACGGGCTCATCGGGCTGCACGGCGACGTCGTCAAGGGCGACCGCGACAAGATCGGCGGCATCCGCACGGTCAAGGTCAAGGGCGGCGAGGACGGCGAGGGCGGCACGCTGGACGTCGCGCTGGAGGGGACTCCGTTCCCGCTCCAGTTCGCGCGCGGCGGCGGTGCGGGCGTGGTGGTGCTGTCCGAGTGGGACAAGGACTTCCCGCTGGAGGAGCCGTCGAAGGACCAGACCCTGGACTACGGTAAGCAGTTGCCGCGTACGTGAGGGGCAGGCGCCCACGCACACGAGGGCCGGCGTCGGCGCGCGCAAGGGCCCGCGTCGGGCCGGCGCAAGCGCACGTGAAGGCCCGCGTCGGGCCGGCGTCCGCGCATGTGTGGGCCCGCGTCAGCGCTTGCGGCGCTTCAGGAGCAGGCGGGGAAGCGCCGCCGGTACCGGGCGCCTGGTCGTGGCCTCCGACGGCTGCGGGACCGCCGCGAGGGACCCGTCCGGCAGCTCGGTCGTGGAGTCCTGCGGAGTGAGCCGCAGGACCCGGCACTCCCGCGCCCACCGGTCCGGCATCGCCTCGCCGTCCGTCGCGTTCAGGCGCTTGCCCTTCAGCTCGGCGACCGCGGCGTCCCACTCCTCCGTACCCGGAGCCAGTTCGCTCACCGCGGCCGTCCAGGCGACGATCCGGCCGCCCTTGTCCTTGCTGCGGACCGTGACCTCGGCCGTCGCGCCGGCGACGAGGCCGGGGAGCGGCTGCTCGCCGGGGCCGTCGCCCACGACGTGCGCCGCGCCCTCGTGCCAGACGTGCCACAGCGCCCGGGCCGCGGGGGCGTCGCCCCGGACCCAGATGAGGCCGGACTTCTTGGTGGCCTCCTCGACGAGGGCGAGGCCCAGCTGCGTGTCTGTCATGCCCCGCAGCCTATCCAGTGCCGGCCGGCGCGCCGTCTAGAGCCAGCCGTTGCGCTTGAGGGTGCGGTGGATGGCGAAGCAGGCCGCGGCGATGCCGACGAGCACCATCGGGTAGCCGTACTTCCACTCCAGCTCCGGCATGTGGTCGAAGTTCATGCCGTACACGCCGCAGACCGCCGTCGGGACGGCGATGATGGCCGCCCAGGAGGTGATCTTGCGCATGTCCTCGTTCTGCGTGACGGTCGCCTGGGCCAGGTTGGCCTGGAGGATCGAGTTGAGGAGCTCGTCGAAGCCGACGACCTGCTCCTGCACGCGCGCGAGGTGGTCGGCGACATCGCGGAAGTACTTCTGGATGTCCGGGTCGACCAGCCGCATCGGGCGCTCGCTCAGCAGCTGCATCGGGCGCATCAGCGGGGTGACGGCCCGCTTGAACTCCAGCACCTCGCGCTTGAGCTGATAGATCCGGCCGGTGTCGGTGCCGCGCGTGGAGCCCTTGGCAGGTGGGGAGAAGACGTCGATCTCGATCTGGTCGATGTCGAGTTCGACCGCGTCGGCGACCGCGATGTAGCCGTCGACGACATGGTCGGCGATGGCGTGGAGGACGGCGGAGGGGCCCTTGGCGAGCAGTTCGGGCTCGCCCTGGAGGCGGTGGCGCAGGTTGCGCAGCGAGCCCTGGCCGCCGTGCCGGACGGTGATGACGAAGTCGGGGCCGGTGAAGCACATCACCTCGCCGGTCTCGACGACCTCGCTGGTGGCGGTGAGCTCGGCGTGCTCGACGTAGTGGATCGTCTTGAAGACGGTGAAGAGGGTGTCGTCGTACCGCTCCAGCTTGGGCCGCTGGTGGGCGTGGACGGCGTCCTCGACGGCGAGCGGGTGGAGCCCGAACTCGGCGGCGATGCCCGCGAATTCGGACTCGGTCGGCTCGTGCAGACCGATCCAGGCGAAGCCGCCGCTCTCCCGTACCTGTCGCATCGCGCCGCGCGGCGTCAGGCAGGCGCGGTCGTCGATGCGACGGCCGTCGCGGTAGACGGCGCAGTCGACGACGGCGCTGGAGGCGGAGGGGTCGCGGGTGGCGTCGTAGTTGGCGTACGGGGAGGCGAGGGTGGAGCCGCCCTTGCGCAGGGAGGGGCGCAGGGAGGGGCGGACCGCGGCACGGAGGTCACGGATCATCGACATTTGGCATGCTCCTTCACGGAGAAGCCGTCGGCGAGGCGTGGCACAGCCCGGAATGGGGACGTGGAGCTACGTCGTCCACAAAGCGGGCGGCACCGCGGGATCGCGGTGACGGCGTTCGCTACAGACAGGCAAAGGCGAAGTGCTCTTCCGTCGTGCGAGATGCCGGATGACGGGGCGGACCGGGTGCGGAAGGCCTCAGATCACCGGGAGGAACGCACCGGGCTCGGGTGCGGGGCGGAAGAGCGGTTGGTACTGCCCGATCGACTTCGATCCACGCAGCCCCACCTCCTCCAGCCGGTCCCCCATGGGGGATGACGAGTAGTCGGGAGTCCCGACCAGCGGCCAAGACTATCAGCCGACAGAGGGTCAATCCCTTCCTTTGCCCGTTCCATACGCGCTTTATGCTCGCGTCATGGGAGAAGTTCTTGCTCTGGTCGAGGCCCGGCTACGTACGGCGCTCGGTGAACCGGACGCGCGGGCCGCGGTGACGTTCCTCGGTACGGACCGCATCGAGGTGCTCCGCTTCATCGACGGCGATGTCGTGCGGTACGCCACCCTCGGCATGTCCGCGTACCCGATGACCGACCCGACGTCCGCGCTCGCCGACCCCGTGAAGGGCCCGCGCGCGGAGCTGGTGCTGTCGGTACGGGGCGGGCTCGCCGACACCGACAAGGTGCTGCGCCCGCTCGCCGTCCTCGCCTCGACCCCGCAGGTCGAGGGCGTGGTGGTGGCCGCCGGTGCCTCGCTCGACGTGGGCGAACCCCTGTGGCCGGGGGCCCCGTTCAGCTCGGTCCTCGTCGCGGAGCCGGGTGGTCTGGTGGAGGACCTGGAGCTCGACGAACCGAGGGATCCGGTGCGGTTCCTGCCGCTGCTGCCGATGACGTCCAACGAGGCGGCGTGGAAGCGGGTCCACGGCGCGGAGGCGCTCCGGGAGCGCTGGCTGACGAACGGCACGGATCTGCGGGATCCGCTGCGCAGGTCCGTGTCCCTGGACTGAGGGCGAGCTGCCCCCGCGTGGCGTGCGTCGGTGGATGAGGCGTACACGGAATGGGTGGGTCGAGCCGATGGGTGTAGATGGCATCTATTACTGGGGGTGAACTGGTCGGTCCGGACGGGTGATCGTCCTTGACGTGGACGCGGTGGGGTAGGACCGTTGGGCCCTATGAGGGGCGAACCCAGTTGCCCGAAGTGCGGTGGCCGGGTCAGGGCGCCCGGTCTTTTTGCCGACTCGTGGCAGTGCGACGTGCACGGCTCGGTGCACCCGCTGCAACCCGTGATCCCGCCCAGCGTCGAGGCCCTCGGTGTCGTGGTGCACCGGGCTCAGGTGCCTGTGTGGATGCCGTGGCCCCTGCCCGTCGGATGGCTCTTCACCGGGGTCGCGTACGCCGGCGACGACCGCAGCGGAGGGCGCGCGACGGCCGTCGCCTGCTCCGGTCCCGGGCCGCTCGGCGGGATCGGTGAGCTGCTGCTCGTCGCGGAGGAGCTCGGCGTCGGACTCGGTGCGCGGTACGCCGGGATCGACGGACCCGATCCCGGTTCCCACATGGCCATCGAGAAGGCCGCCCAGACGAAGGTGCTCGCCGCCGGCCGCCCGACGCCTCTCTGGCATGTGAACGGCGCGCCGCAGGACCGCGCGGTGTTCGCGGGGGAGGCGCGCGGGCTGTGGCTCTGGGCGATCGTGTGGCCCGAGCAGTCCGGACTGCTGATGTACGACGAGCTGGTGCTGACGGACCTGCGGGACGCGGGCGCGGAGGTCGAACTGCTGCCGTGCGGGGCGCTGACGCCGCGTCTGCTGACGTAGGGAGCCCGGGGCCCGGGGGTCGAGCGGGCCGCCGCGGGGGCGGGGGTGTTCGATTCCCCCGTTATGCTGGAGCGTCCCCTTCGTCCGCCCCGAGCCCTGGAGTACCGCGTCGTGCGCATCGATCTGCACACCCACTCCACCGCCTCGGACGGCACGGACACCCCGGCCGAGCTGGTCCGCAACGCGGCGGCCGCCGGACTCGACGTCGTCGCCCTCACCGACCACGACACGACGCGTGGGTACGCCGAGGCGATCGCCGCGCTTCCCGAGGGGCTGACCCTCGTCACCGGAGCCGAACTGTCCTGCCGGGTCGACGGGGTCGGGCTGCACATGCTCGCCTACCTCTTCGACCCCGAGGAGCCCGAGCTGGCCGCCGAGCGCGAGCTGGTCAGGGACGACCGGGTGCCGCGCGCCCGCGCGATGGTCGGCAAGCTCCAGGAGCTCGGCGTCCCGGTCGCCTGGGAGCAGGTCGCCCGGATCGCGGGGGACGGCTCGGTGGGCCGCCCGCACGTCGCGGAGGCGCTCGTCGAACTCGGCGTCGTACCGGACGTGTCCGGGGCGTTCACGCCGGAGTGGCTGGCGGACGGCGGACGGGCGTACGTGGAGAAGCACGAGCTCGACCCGTTCGACGCGATCCGGCTCGTCAAGGCGGCCGGCGGCGTCACGGTCTTCGCGCACCCGCTCGCGGTCAAGCGCGGCGAGGTCGTGCCGGAGTCCGCGATCGCGCGGCTCGCGGAGGCCGGCCTCGACGGCATCGAGGTGGACCACATGGACCACGACGAGGCGACGCGGGCGCGGCTGCGGGGGTTGGCGAAGGAGCTCGGGCTGCTGGCCACGGGCTCCAGCGACTACCACGGCAGCCGCAAGACGTGCCGCCTCGGGGACTTCACCACGGACCCCGAGATCTACGGCGAGATCACCCGCCGCGCCACGGGCGCCTTCCCGGTCCCGGGCACGGGCGGACCCGCGTAGTCCCTACCGGGACCACCAACCGGAGAACCCCACGCCGGCCCCACCGGGGCCTGCCCCGGAAGCCCCTTGGACCCGGACTCGGCCCAGACGGAGCCGCTGCGGGAGCCCCACCGGACCCGGACTCGGCCACCTGAGGGAGCCGTTGCCGGAGGCCTGCGGGAACTCGACGCGGGCGCCTGAGGGAGCCGTTGTCGGAGCCCCGCCGGGCCCGGACTCGGCCACCTGAGGGAGCCGTTGCCGGAGGCCTGCGGGAACTCGACGCGGGCGCCTGAGGGAGCCGTTGCCGGAGGCCTGCGGGACTCGACTCGGCCACCTGTCGGAGCCCTGCGGGACTCGACTCGGCCCTGACGGAGCCTTCCCGGAGGCCCTGCGGGGACCTGGTTCGGCCCACCTGACGGAGCCCTTCCGGAGCCCCGGCGGGACCCGACTCGGGGCCCGACGAAGGCCTTCCGGCGGCGGGCCGCCCGGGTCGCGTCGGGGGCCGCTCGGGCGGTCGGGTCCTGGCGGGATCCGCACGGTCCGGCGACCGCCCTCGGCGGCAGCCGCTCCACGGAAGCCCAGCTGGTCCGGTCGGACCCGGCGGATGCCATCCGGCGGAGTCCGGTCGGGGCCTGCCGGTCCGGTGGGTCCCCCGGTCGGTGCTTCCGCGTCAGTGCTCCGGTCGGACCCGGCGGATGCCCGCTCCGGGGCAGCCGGGCGGGTCTTCCGCCCGGGATGCCTCCCATGCTCCCCACGCCGCCCGCCAAGGGCGCCGCTTCCCCACCCCTCGTACACCCCATATCGCAAGGCTCACCGTGTTCGACGTCGCCGTCTTCGGCTCGCTCTTTCTGACCCTGTTCGTGATCATGGATCCCCCTGGGATCACCCCGATCTTCCTCGCCCTCACCTCCGGACGGCCCGCCAAGGTCCAGCGGCGGATGGCCTGGCAGGCCGTTGCCGTGGCCTTCGGGGTCATCACCGTGTTCGGGATCCTCGGGCAGCAGATCCTCGCCTATCTGCACGTGTCCGTCCCCGCGCTGATGATCGCCGGCGGTCTGCTCCTGCTGCTCATCGCGCTCGACCTGCTCACCGGCAAGACCGACGAGCCCAAGCAGACCAAGGACGTCAACGTCGCCCTCGTCCCCCTCGGGATGCCGCTGCTCGCCGGGCCCGGTGCGATCGTGTCCGTGATCCTCGCCGTGCAGCACGCCGACGGCGCCTCCGCCCAGGTCTCGGTCTGGGCCGCCATCGTCGCCATGCACGTCGTGCTCTGGCTGACCATGCGCTACTCGCTGCTGATCATCCGCGTCATCAAGGACGGCGGCGTCGTCCTCGTCACCCGGCTCGCCGGCATGATGCTGTCGGCCATCGCCGTCCAGCAGATCATCAACGGCGTCACCCAGGTCGTCCAGGGCTCCTAGGGAGCCCGGGAGCCCCAGGACGCCACTGCGCCCCCGTACGGATTCCGGTTCACGGAGTCCATGCGGGGGCGCGGTGCGTCTGAGCGGTGCCTTGTTACGAGGCCGTGGTGTCGGCCGGGCGTATCCAGATGCGCTGGCCGATCGATGCGGCCTGCTGCACGATCCGGTTGACGGAGGCGGCGTCCACAACGGCCCGGTCGACGGGCGTGCCGTCGATGTCGTCCAGTCGCAGGATTTCGAAGCGCATAGGCTTCTCCCTTCGTCTGAGTTGATCCTCCTGATGGAGAACTGCGATGCGAGTTACACCTGTCCAACGGGATGCATCCTGCAAACATTCCCTACGCTAAGGAAATTTTTCGGATGGCTAACTACTAAGCGGTAGGGGACGTTGGCGACGGACCCCGGACCGGCGGAGAATGAGGCCCGTATGAACGACGCAGAGATACCTCAGACGACGCCCGGCGACCCGGTCCACGACCTCGGCGCCCGCCTGGAGCGCACCAATGAGCTCCTCCAGCGGATGCTCGCCGAGGTGGCCAAGACCCCCTCGACGCATGCCATCTTCGTCGACGCGGGTTACGTCTATGCTGCGGCCGGGTTGCTGGTCGCGGGCACCGAGGACCGCCGCTCCTTCGACCTCGACGCCGAGGGGCTGATCGAGGCCTTCATCGACAAGGCCCGCACGATCTTCGCCGACAGCCGGCTTCTGCGCGTCTACTGGTACGACGGCGCACGGCGCAGGATCCACACGCCCGAGCAGCAGTCGATCGCCGAGCTGCCCGACGTCAAGGTCCGCCTCGGCAACCTCAACGCCAACAACCAGCAGAAGGGCGTCGACTCCCTCATCCGCTCCGACCTGGAGTCCCTCGCCCGCCACCGCGCCATCAGCGACGCCGCCCTCGTCGGCGGCGACGAGGACCTCGTCTCGGCCGTCGAGGCGGCTCAGGGGTACGGGGCCCGCGTCCACCTCTGGGGCATCGAGGCCGCCGACGGGCGCAACCAGGCCGAGCCGCTGCTCTGGGAGGTCGACAGCCAGCGCACCTTCGACCTCGACTTCTGGCGCCCTTACGTCACCCGGCGTCCTGTCACGACGTACGAGAACGAGGGCGAGCCGCCGCCCTCGCGCGACGAGGTCCGTTTCGTCGGCGCCCAGATCGCCGCGACCTGGCTCGTCGAGCGGGGCCCCGACGCCCTGGCCGAGCTGCTGCCCGGGCATCCGTATCTGCCGGGACCGGTCGACCAGGACCTGCTCATCGAGGCGGAACGGCTCCTCAGTCGCTCCCTGCGGGGACACGCGGCGCTGAGGAGGGCGCTGCGGGACGGGTTCTGGCAGCACATCCAGGCCCAGTTCTGACGGGTGGCCCGGCCGGCGCTACGGGCAGCGTTCCCAGAACGCGGTCAGCCGGTCGGCCAGCTCCTGCGGATGGGACACGTTGGGGGAGTGGCCCGCGCCCGCGACCACCGTGTGATGGGCCCCGGTCCGCCGCGCCGCCTCCGCGAGCCCCGCCGTCGGCCAGACCATCTCCTCGTCCCCGTACGCGATGTGCAGCGGCACCGGCAGCTGAGCCAGCTGAGCCGTGCCGTCCGGGTCGCGCCTCAACAGCCGCCCAGCGGCGGACAGTTGGACGATCCGCGTACGCATCCAGCGGCGCCGCAGGAAGCTCACGATCTCCGGCGGGTCGGTCACGCCCGGCTCCTCGCCCCGGCTGTCCAGCCAGCGCGTCGCCAGCCAGACGCGCTCCTTGGGCAGCAGCGCGAGCGCCCCGCGCAGCACCCGGACGCGGACGCGCTGCGGCCGGGCCACCCGGCCGGGCCCCGACGAGAGCAGGGTCAGCGAGAGGAACGCCTCCGGTGCCACCGAGACCGCGGCCCTCGCCACCAGCCCGCCGAAGGAGTGCCCCAGCAGATGCACGGGTCCGTCGCCGAGCGCGAGGGCCTGGGCGACGGCGTCGAGCGCCAGCGCCCGCCGGCTGTACGCGCCCCGGTGCCGCGGTCCGGGGCTCTCGTGCTGGCCCCGGCCGTCGACCGCGACGGCGCGGTAGCCGGCGTCGCTCAGCGGTCCGAGCAGCGCGAGGAAGTCCTCCTTGCTGCCGGTGTAGCCGGGCAGCAGCAGCACCGTGCCGCGGGCCTCGCCCTCGGGCGCGGTGTCCAGGACGGCGAAGACGCCGCGGGCCGTCATCAGCCGGTAGGCACGGGTGCGCGGCGGCGGCGCCAGGGACCGGGGCTTGCTCATAGAGGGACTGTAACCGCTGCTCGAAAGGGGTCGGACAGCACGGCGGCCCGGCCCCTGAGCAGGGACCGGGCCGCCGAGTGCGGTGCGACGACGCGTCAGCTCTCGGGCTGCGCGGCGGCGGCCTTCTTCGTCGTGCGGCGACGAGGCGCCTTCTTGGGCTCCTCGACCGTCTCGACCGGGGCGACCGTCTCCACCGGCGCGGCCGGCGTGGCCGTCGCGAGGGCGGCGGCGGCCGTCTCCGGAGTCTGGAAGGACACGGTCTCGTCGGGCTTCACGATGCGCGTACGGCGACGGCGCGGAGCCCTGGGGGCCTCCTCGACCGCGGGGGCCGTGGCGGCGGCGGGAACCACCGGAGCGGCGGGAGCCTTGGCGGCGGGGGCCTTCGTGGCGACGGCGACCCGGGCCGCGGGGGCCTCCGCCACCGGGGCGACGGTGACCTCGGCGACCGGCACGCCGGACGCGCCGGCCGTACGGGTACGGCGACGGCGGCGCGGGGTGCGCGGCTCCGGGGGGGCGTCCTCGGCCACCGGAGCGGCGACGGCGGCCGCCGTCTCGTCCATGGTGGATCCGCCACGCGTACGGCGACGCTGACGCGGGGTGCGCGTACGCTCCGGACGCTCCTCGGCCGCCGGGGCGGCCTGCTTGCGCCCACGGCCACCACGGCCGCCGGGCTCGCCCAGGTCCTCGAGCTCCTCCGCGCCCAGACCCGCACGGGTCCGCTCGGCGCGGGGCAGGACACCCTTGGTGCCCGCCGGGATGTCCAGCTCCTCGAAGAGGTGCGGGGAGCTGGAGTAGGTCTCGACCGGCTCGTGGAAGTCCAGGCCCAGGGCCTTGTTGATGAGCTGCCAGCGCGGGATGTCGTCCCAGTCGACCAGCGTCACCGCCGTGCCCTTGTTGCCCGCGCGGCCGGTGCGGCCCACGCGGTGGAGGAACGTCTTCTCGTCCTCGGGCGACTGGTAGTTGATGACGTGCGTGACGCCCTCGACGTCGATACCGCGGGCGGCGACGTCGGTGCAGACGAGCACGTCGACCTTGCCGTTGCGGAACGCGCGCAGGGCCTGCTCGCGGGCGCCCTGGCCGAGGTCGCCGTGGACCGCGCCGGACGCGAAGCCGCGCCGCTCCAGCTGCTCGGCGATGTCGGCCGCCGTGCGCTTCGTGCGGCAGAAGATCATCGCGAGCCCGCGGCCGTTGGCCTGCAGGACGCGGGAGATCAGCTCCGGCTTGTCCATGGAGTGCGCGCGGTAGACGCGCTGCGTGATGTTGGCGACGGTCACGCCCTCGTCGTCCGGCGCGGTGGCGCGGATGTGCGTGGGCTGCGACATGTAGCGGCGGGCCAGACCGATGACGGCGCCCGGCATGGTGGCCGAGAACAGCATGGTCTGACGCTTCGCCGGAAGCATGTTGATGATCTTCTCGACGTCGGGCAGGAAGCCCAGGTCGAGCATCTCGTCGGCCTCGTCGAGGACGAGGGCCTTGACGTGGGACAGGTCGAGCTTGCGCTGGCCCGCCAGGTCGAGCAGGCGGCCCGGGGTGCCGACGATGACGTCGACGCCCTTCTTGAGCGCCTCGACCTGCGGCTCGTACGCCCGGCCGCCGTAGATGGCGAGCACGCGGACGTTACGGACCTTGCCGGCGGTCAGCAGGTCGTTGGTGACCTGGGTGCACAGCTCGCGCGTGGGGACGACGACCAGGGCCTGCGGGGCGTCGGTCAGCTGCTCGGGCTTGGCCCGGCCGGCCTCGACGTCCGCGGGGACGGTGACGCGCTCCAGGAGCGGCAGACCGAAGCCGAGCGTCTTGCCGGTGCCGGTCTTGGCCTGGCCGATGACGTCGGTGCCGGAGAGCGCGACCGGAAGGGTCATCTCCTGGATGGGAAAGGGGGACACGATGCCGACGGCTTCGAGCGCCTCGGCCGTCTCGGGAAGAATCCCGAGCTCTCGGAAAGTCGTAGTCAGGGTGCTGCCTCTTCTGTGAGACGCGGCGCGAGGCGAACGCTGGGGGTCGTACCGTGCCGATTCGCTTCCGGCCGGATCGACGAATGGATCACAGCCGGGTGGCGCGGGACCACTGCCGTCGCTCGAGCGTCGTGCCGCTTGAGGGACCCTCTCCTGCAGGTGCGCGGGGAGGGCTGTCGGGTCGGAGCCAGTCGGGCCACCGACCGGGCATCCTCATTCATGAGTCGGCCCACCGTGTACGTCCGAACGTGCGAAAGCATGTCCGCATACTCAGCAGGCGCTTTACCACTGTACCCCGGATTCGCGCATGTGTGTTGGGGGAATTCGTGATGAGGGCGCGGTCACAGTGACTGACCAGGGCCTTACGCGGGTCGGGGAGCGGGCTATTGTGCGCTTCATGGAGACGCCTGACAACGCCACGCCCGCCGGAGAGACCGCCGCGGAGACCGCCGAAGAGCTCACCGGGATCGCCGCCCAGGACTGGGCCACGGCTTCCGCCGAGCCGCAGTACCGCGCCGCGGTCGTCGACCTGCTCGGCGCGCTGGCCTACGGCGAGCTGGCGGCCTTCGAGCGGCTCGCCGAGGACGCCAAGCTCGCGCCGACGCTCGCGGACAAGGCGGAGCTGGCGAAGATGGCCTCCGCGGAGTTCCACCACTTCGAGCAGCTGCGCGACCGGCTGGCCGCCGTCGACGCCGAGCCGACGGCCGCGATGGAGCCGTTCGCCAAGGCGCTGGACGACTTCCACCGGCAGACCGCGCCGTCGGACTGGCTGGAGGGCCTGGTCAAGGCGTACGTCGGCGACTCGATCGCCTCGGACTTCTACCGGGAGGTGGCGGCGCGCCTCGACTCCGACACGCGGCGGCTGGTGCTCTCGGTGCTCGACGACACGGGCCACGGAAACTTCGCCGTGGAGAAGGTCCGGGCCGCGATCGAGGCCGACCCGCGCGTCGGCGGGCGGCTCGCGCTGTGGGCCCGCCGATTGATGGGCGAGGCGCTCTCCCAGGCGCAGCGCGTGGTCGCCGAGCGCGACGCGCTCTCCACGATGCTGGTCGGCGGTGTCGCCGACGGCTTCGACCTGGCGGAGGTCGGCCGGATGTTCTCCCGTATCACCGAGGCGCACACCAAGCGCATGGCGGCGCTGGGTCTGGCGGCCTAGGCGCGTCGGTCGCGGGGCGTGTGTGGCGGCGCTGTTCACGCCGCCGCTGATCGCCGCAGCCGGGAGGCGGGGCGGATCAGCAGCGAGAGCAGGACCGTGGCGACCGCGACCGCGCCGAGCAGCGTGGCCAGGGCGTGACCGGGGCCCAGGGCCCCGTGCGTCACCAGGGCGCCGAAGACGGCGCCCAGCGAGCCCGTGGTGAGGACGACCCCACGTGCGGGGAGCCGGTCGGGCAGCCGGTGCACGGCGGCCCAGGCCAGGGCGAGTCCGAGCAGGGCGGAGCCGAGAGCTTCCAAGAACACGGGATCACCTCGCGTGCGGTGCGGGGCGGGCAATTCGGTCACAGGCCGTCCTACCCGGGCCGCTCCGGACGCAATCCTCTTCGGCACCTCTCACCAGGACATTCGCCCACGGCTCAGGCGCCTGCCGAGGCCAGGACGCACGGAAGGGCCGGCGGGGGGGCGGGGCCGGGGGCGGGCCCGCGGGGGCGCGGCGCGCCTGGCGGGCGCCGCGCGCGCGCGCGCCCGCGCCGGGGCGCGCCGGCCCGCGCGCGCGCGGGGGAG
>NZ_JBHWBS010000015.1:53029-69715 GCF_042735655.1 Streptomyces sp. NPDC059567
GTGTTTGGCCCACGGGTGAGGCGGCGGCCGTGGCCAGGACGCACGGATGGGGCGGGGGATCGGATCCGCCGGGCCTTCCCCTGTTCGGCCGTACGTCTCAGAGCGCGCCGAAGCCGACGCGGCGGACCGCGGGCTCACCGATCTCCACGTACGCGATCTTCTCGGCCGGGATCAGGACCTTGCGGCCCTTGTCGTCCGTGAGGCTGAGCAGCTGCGCCTTGCCGGCCAGCGCGTCGGCCACGGCGCGCTCGACCTCCTCGGCGGACTGCCCGCTCTCCAGAACGATCTCCCGGGGTGCGTGCTGCACGCCGATCTTGACCTCCACGGCTATGTCCCTCCGAACGGTCAGCGTTGCGCGTCTCCCGCGCCGTACGCTGCACACATTAGCCCGGTGAGGGGACCCGCACGGCGCACCTGGCGAACGCCAGGAGCGAACAGTCGGGAGGGAATAGGCCGGACCGAGGGCCGGGAGCGGGGCTCAGCCGCCGTCGGTGATCGGCTGGCCGTCGCTCGGGTGCAGCGGGAAGCCCGCGATACCGCGCCAGGCCAGCGAGGTCAGCAGCGCCACCGCCTTGTCGCGGGGGATGGCGGACTCGCTGGAGAGCCAGTAGCGCGCCACGACCTGCGAGACGCCGCCCAGGCCCACGGCCAGCAGCATCGACTCGTCCTTGGACAGGTTGGTGTCCTCGGCGATCACGTCCGAGATCGCCTCGGCGCACTGGAGGCTGACCCGGTCCACGCGCTCGCGCACGGCCGGCTCGTTGGTCAGGTCGGACTCGAAGACGAGACGGAACGCGCCGCCCTCGTCCTCCACGTACGCGAAGTAGGCGTCCATCGTCGCCTCGACCCGGAGCTTGTTGTCCGTCGTCGACGCCAGCGCCGTGCGCACGGCCTGGAGGAGCGCCTCGCAGTGCTGGTCGAGCAGGGCCAGGTAGAGCTCGAGCTTGCCCGGAAAGTGCTGGTAGAGGACCGGCTTGCTGACGCCCGCCCGTTCGGCGATGTCGTCCATCGCGGCGGAGTGGTACCCCTGCGCGACGAACACCTCCTGGGCCGCACCCAGAAGCTGGTTCCGTCGGGCTCGGCGCGGCAGGCGCGTGCCCCGAGGGCGTGCTGCCTCTGTCTGCTCGATGGCTGTCACGCCGCCTCCCAAAAATCGATCCATGCGCGCTGTGGTGCCGCGCCCGCCATCGTACTTTTGGGTAACCCGGCTGTGCGCGGTGCGGACGCAGAATTTCACGGACCGGACGTCCGAGGCGACAGGCGATTCAACGTTAAACCGAACAAATCAGCGGTAGTCGTCTTCGTCCAAGGTGACGACCCGTGCCTGCTCGGACGCGTCCGCCGGGTTCGCGGAGTCCTGTTCGAGATGTGTGGGCCGGTCCTCCTCCTGCTGCTGGACATCCGTGTGCTGCTCGGCGGCGTCGGCCTCCGGGATTTCCTCGTCGAGCACTGCGACCTCTTCCTCGGCGAATGTGTCCGGCTCGGTCGGATCGACAGTCATGCGATTCCTTCCGGCATGCGGGTCCTCTCCGATGGCCCTCTCTTCGAGCGTAGGAGCACACCTGGCGCGGCGCACCCGTACCTGTGATGCCACACACACGCGCCGCCGCGTGATCGTCTCGTAATATTGCGGCCATGTCGTCGACCGAGCTGCCGGAAACCCGGACCGCTGCCGCACCGCCCGCGTCGCGAACCCGCGCCGTACGGGTGGCGGACGGCGAGGAGTTGCGGTCCGTCGCGCTGCCCGGGCTCACGCTGACCGTGCGCGCCCGCCCAGGTGACCGGCCGGGCCTCCCGCCCGCGCTCTACGTCCACGGGCTCGGCGGTTCCTCGCAGAACTGGTCGACCCTGATGCCGCTGCTCGCCGACCAGGTCGACGGCGAGGCCGTCGACCTTCCCGGCTTCGGGGACTCCCCGCCGCCCGACGACGGCAACTACTCGGTCACCGGACACGCCCGAGCGGTCATCCGATTTCTCGACGCCGCCGGCCGCGGACCGGTCCACCTGATCGGCAACTCGCTCGGCGGCGCCGTCTCCACCCGCGTCGCCGCGGTCCGACCCGACCTGGTCCGCACCCTCACCCTGGTCTCCCCGGCCCTGCCCGAGCTGCGCGCCCAGCGCACCGCCTGGCCGACCGTGATGCTCGCCGTGCCGGGCGTCGCGCCCCTGTTCTCCAAGCTGACCAGGGGCTGGACGCCGGAGCAGCGGGTCCGCGGGGTGCTCTCCCTCTGTTACGGAGACCCCGCCCGGGTCTCCGACGAGGGCTTCCGGCATGCCGTGGAGGAGATGGAGCGACGCCTGGAACTCCCGTACTTCTGGGACGCCATGGCCCGCTCCTCGCGTGGCATCGTCGACGCGTACACCCTCGGCGGTCAACACGGCCTGTGGCGGCAGGCGGAACGGGTGCTGGCGCCGACGCTGCTCATCTACGGTGGCCGTGACCAGCTGGTTTCGTACCGGATGGCGCGCAAGGCGGCCGCCGCGTTCCGCGGCTCGCGCCTCCTGACGCTCCCGGACGCCGGGCACGTGGCCATGATGGAGTACCCCGAGACGGTCGCGAAGGCCGTCCGGGAACTGATCGAAGCCGACGAAGACGGCACAGACGACAGCGGCGGGAGCTGATCCGGGGCGTGGGACGACATAGTCGGAAGGGCCCCGCGCCCGCTCCCCCCGTCGATACGGGGCGGCGCGAAGCGTCGGAGTCGGGGACGGGACGCCGAAGGCGCGCGCCGGGCCAGGAGGGGTACGCCCCACCGGTCCAGGGGCGGCAGAGTCCGTACGGGCAGGGCGGTTACGGCCGCCCCGGCGGCGCCGGACCGCAACAGGGCGCCGGGCAGACCGGCTACGCCCAGGGCACGTACGGGCAGGGCCCGCGCACCCAGGGCCAGGGCGCACAGGGCCCGCGCACCCAGGGCGGATACGGGCAGAGCGGGTACGGGCAGGGGGCGTACGGGCCCGGCGGCGGTCGGCCGGTCTGGGACACGCCGATGCACGGCACGCCGGTCTACACCGCACCCGACGACTCGGCGGTACGGGGCGGGCATCCCGAGCACACCGACACGCCGGCGCGGCCCCAGCGCTACATGGACTTCCAGGAGACGCCCCCGCCGGCCCGGGACGAGAGCGCCCCGCAGGCCCCCTTCATCCCGGGTCAGCGGCGCGAGTCCCGCCCCGAGGAGCTTCCCGAGGAACCGCCCGCCAAGACCGGCGGCAAGGGCCGGACCTTCACCGGCATCGCGGCCGCCGCCGTCACCACCGTCCTCGCCGTCGTCGTGGCCGGTCAGGTGACCGAACGGGACCCCGGCAGCCCGCTGGCCCACTCGGCCGACGGATCCGCCGACCGGGCCGTCGAGGAGGACGGCGCCTCGCGCTCCGACATCCGGCCGACACCCACGCAGGCCGCTCCGGCCGCGCCCAGCGCCCCCGCCGCCCCGCCCACGTACGAGCAGTTGATGTCACGGCAGTTCCCCATCGACCCCAAGCTCAAGGGCTCGGGTGAGTTCGAGGCCGTGGGCGGCTTCGACAAGGCGCCGGGCAAGGGGAAGAAGATCCGCTACCGGGTCGACGTCGAGAAGGGGCTCGGACTCGACGCGGCGCTCTTCGCGCAGGCCGTGCAGAAGACCCTCAACGACCAGCGGAGCTGGGCCGGACAGGGCGAGATGACCTTCGAGCGGATCTCCAGCGGGGAACCGCAGTTCGTGATCACCCTCGCCAGTCCCGGTACCACCGGCGTCTGGTGCGCGAAGTCCGACCTGGACACCACCGTCGACAATGTCTCCTGCGACTCCGCGTCCACCTCCCGGGTGATGATCAACGCGTTCCGCTGGGCGCAGGGCTCGGAGACCTTCGGCCCCAAGGCGATGTTCGCCTATCGGCAGATGCTCATCAACCACGAGGTCGGACACCGGCTCGGACACGACCACGTGTCCTGCCGTACGCCCGGCGCCCTCGCCCCCGTGATGCAGCAGCAGACCAAGTCCCTGGACATCGACGGCATCAAGTGCCGCCCCAACCCCTGGGTGCATCCCGGGAGTTGAGACTCCGTCCGCATGTCCGGACCCGTCGACGGTGCCCGCATCGCGAGACGGGTGTCTCGAATTCACTGACGACGCGTTGACATCGGTCGCGCGTTCGTAGATATTTCTCGGCATGTCGCACCGTCACGTCACCTTCGAGCGCGCCGCCATTGAGCTGGCGCTCATCGGCGTGACCGGACACGCCGTGTCCGACATTCTCTGTAGCTGACTCCGCCCGAGCGCGCGTCGGCCCTTCTCCTCCTTCTCGGACTCTGCCGCCGCATTTCCGCGCCCGGGCTCTCATCCGCTCGCAGGCGCGGCTTTCACCTATTCACCGGGGTAATCCCTCTCGTCGCCGCTGCCCGCGTGCGGAAATTCCGCATTCCCTTCTGCGCCGCGACACGCGGTATCGGCATTCATCCGAGAGGTCTTTCCCATGCGTCAACCGTCCGTCATTTCGCGCCGCCTGGCAGCGGCCGCCATCGGTCTCGTCCTGGCCTCGGGCGTCGTCGCCTGCGCCGGCCCCCAGGGCGGATCGGGCGACAAGGCCGCCGGTGGCGCGAGCGAGGGCGCGCCGCGCAAGGGCGGCACCCTGACCGTCCTCAACGCCGATGCGCAGTCCGACTTCGACCCCGCCCGCCTCTACACCTCCGGCGGCGGCAACGTTCCCTCCCTCGTCTTCCGTACGCTCACCACCCGCAACCGCGAGGCGGGCGCCGCCGGTACCCAGGTCGTCCCCGACCTCGCCACCGACATCGGCCGCCCCAACAAGGACGCCACCGAGTGGACGTACACGCTGAAGGACGGCCTGAAGTTCGAGGACGGCACGCCGATCACCAGCGCCGACGTCAAGTACGGCATCGAGCGCTCCTTCGCGGCCGAACTCTCCGGCGGCGCACCGTACTTGCGTGACTGGCTGGTCGGCGGCGACAGCTACCAGGGCCCGTACAAGGACAAGAAGGGCCTCGCCTCGATCGTCACGCCCGACGCGAAGACGATCGTCTTCAAGCTGAGGAAGCCCGAGGGCGAGTTCCCGTTCCTCGCCACCCAGACCCAGTTCGCCCCGGTCCCCAAGGCCAAGGACACCGGCGCGAAGTACGAGGAGCACCCGGTCTCCTCCGGCCCGTACAAGGTCGTCACGAACAAGAACGACGGCGAGCACCTCGTCCTCGAACGCAACGAGCACTGGGACCCCAAGACCGACGAGGAGCGCAAGGCGTACCCCGACAAGATCGACGTCAGGTCGGGTCTGGACGAGGCCGTGATCAACCAGCGCCTGTCCACCTCCTCGGGCACCGACGCCGCCGCCCTCACCACCGACACCAACCTCGGCCCGGCCGAGCTCGCCCAGATCGGCTCCGACAAGGAGCTCGCCGCCCGCGTCGGCACCGGCCACTTCGGCTTCACCAACTACATCGCGTTCAACCCGAAGGTGAAGCCCTTCGACGACATCAAGGTGCGCCAGGCGATCTCGTACGCGATCAACCGCACCAGCGTCGTCAACGCGGCCGGCGGCTCCGCGCTCGCCGAGCCCGCCACCACCTTCCTGCCCGAGCAGAAGGCCTTCGGCTTCACGCCCTACGACCACTTCCCGGCGGGCAAGACCGGTGACCCGGCCAAGGCCAAGGAGCTCCTGAAGGAAGCCGGCTACCCCAACGGCCTCACCGTCACGCTGCTGCACTCCACCGCGCAGAACCGCACCACCAGCCCCGAGATCGCCACCGCCGTCCAGGAGGCCCTCGGCAAGGCCGGCATCACCGTGAAGCTCGACGGCCAGGAGCCCAACTCCTTCAACGAGAAGCGCTGGAGCGTCAAGGACGCGCCCGGCTTCTTCCTCTCCCGCTGGGGCGCCGACTGGCCCGCCGGCGGCCCGTTCCTCGCGCCGATCTTCGACGGGCGCCAGATCGTCACCAACGGCTCCAACTACAACCACGCGCAGCTGAACGACCCGGCGGTCAACAAGGAGATCGACGAGATCAACAAGCTGGCCGACCTCAAGGCCGCCGCCGCCCGCTGGGGCGCGCTCGACAAGAAGATCGGCGAGCAGGCGCTCGACGTGCCGCTCTTCCACCCCGTCTACAAGCAGCTCGTCGGCAAGGACGTCAAGAACGTCGTCATCAGCGACTGGACCGGCGTCCTCGACATCTCGCAGGTCGCGGTCAAGTGACCGCGCTGACCGAAGCGACGGTGCCCGTGGCGGAGATCCCCGCCACGGGCGCCGCCCGGCAGGTCTGGCGGCGCCTGCGCACCCGCCCCTCGGCGCTCGTCGCCGCCGGAGTCCTCGCCCTCCTCGTCCTCCTCGCGGCCGCCGCGCCGCTCCTCGCCGCGCTGGCCGGCCAGGACGCCACCACGTACCACGACGACCTCGTCGACTCGGCCCGCGGCGGGGTCCCGCTCGGCTCCTTCGGCGGGATCAGCTCCGACCACTGGCTCGGCGTCGAACCGGGCACCGGCCGCGACCTGTTCGTACGGCTCCTGTACGGCGCCCGGATCTCCCTCCTCGTCGCCGTCGGCGCGACCGTCCTCCAGGTGCTCATCGGGCTCGTGATCGGCCTGGCCGCCGGACTCGGCAACCGTGCCGTAGACGCCGTCCTCGGCCGTCTGACCGATGTCCTGGTCGCGCTGCCGATGCTCGTCCTCGCCATCGCCCTGACCGCCGTCGTCCCCCCGGACTTCCCGCGCCCGCTGCTGCTGGTCCTCGTGATCGGCGTCCTCGGCTGGGGCGGTACGTCCAAGATCGTGCGGGCGCAGACCCTCACCCTCAAGAGCCTGGACTTCGTGGCCGCGGCGCGGCTCGCGGGCTCCGGCCGTTGGCGGGTGGCGCGACGCGAGCTGGTCCCCTCGCTCGCCGCGCCCGTCATCACCTACGCGGCGATCCTCGTGCCCGTGAACATGGTCGTCGAGGCCTCGCTCTCCTTCCTCGGTGTCGGGGTGAAGCCGCCGACGCCGTCGTGGGGACAGATGCTGTCGACCGCGCAGACCTGGTTCCGCGCCGACCCGACGTACGTACTGCTGCCCGCCGGAATGCTCTTCGTGACCGTGCTCGCCTTCACGGTGCTCGGGGACGCGGTGCGCGCGGCCCTCGACCCGCGCGAGGCGAGCCGTCTCGGCGTCGGCGCGCGCAAGGACTCGCGCAAGGACTCGCGCAAGGACTCGCGCAAGGACTCGCGTACGGGCACGCGCGAAGACCCGCGTACGGGAACCCGCAAGGAGACGTCCTCATGACGCGCTTCGTCCTCAAACGGCTCGCGGGGGCCGCGCTCGTCCTCCTCGCGCTGTCCGTCCTCGTCTACGCGCTCTTCTACCTCGCACCGGGCGACCCCGCCCGGCTCGCCTGCGGCGAACGCTGCAGCCCGCAGCAGGTGGCGCAGGTGCGCGAGCAACTCGGCCTGAACCAGAGCGTCCTCGCGCAGTACGGCCAGTTCCTCCAAGGCGTCCTCGCCGGCCGCGACTACAGCACCGGCACCTCCGTGCTCCACTGCGACGCGCCCTGCCTCGGCCTGTCGTACCAGACCGACCAGCAGGTCACCCAGCTCATCCTGGAGCGGCTGCCCGCCACCGCCTCGCTCGCCCTGGGCGCGATGGTGATCTGGCTCGTCGTCGGCGTCGGTACCGGGCTGCTCTCCGCGCTGCGCCGCGGCGGCCTCACGGAGCGCACGCTGACCGTGCTGACCCTCGCCGGGACCGGCATGCCCGTCTTCATCCTCGGGCTGCTCCTGCTGATGGCGGTCTGCGCGTATCTGCAATGGCTGCCGTTCCCGACGTACGTGCCGCTCGGCGAGGACCCCGAGCAGTGGGCGTGGAACATGCTCCTGCCCTGGATCACCCTCGGCTTCTTCGAGTCCGCCAAGTATGCGCGGCTGACCAGGAGTTCCACCCTCGAGACGCTCGCGGAGGACCACATCCGCACCTTCCGGGCGTACGGCGTGGGCGAGCGGACGGTCGTCGGGCGGCACGCGCTGCGCGGCGCCGTGCCGCCGGTGATCGCGCTCAGCGCGGTCGACCTCGGCTCGATGTTCGGCGGGGCGGTGCTCACCGAGTCCCTCTTCGGCATCCCCGGGCTCGGCAAGACCCTCATCGACGGGGTGCGGGAGATCGACCTGCCGGTGGTGGTGGGTGTCGTGATGGTGATCGGCACGGCCGTGGTGCTGGCGAACGTGATCGCCGACCTGCTGTACGCAGCCGCCGACCGAAGGGTGGTACTGACATGAGCGCGCTGGTGGAGGTAGACGGCCTCACGGTGGAGTTCGACGAGACGGTACGGGCCGTGGACGGCCTGTCGTTCACGCTGGGCGCGGGCCGTGCGCTGGCCCTGGTCGGCGAGTCCGGCAGCGGCAAGTCCACGGTCGCCGGCGCGCTCCTCGGGCTGCACCGGGGGACGGGCGCACGAGTGGAGGGGACGGTCGCGGTCGGCGGGATCGACGTCGGCCGCGCCTCCGCCGCCGAACTGCGCGCGCTGCGGGGCGGGGTGGCGGCGATGGTCTTCCAGGACCCGCTGTCGTCCCTCGATCCGTACCTCGCCGTCGGTGACCAGATCGCCGAGGTGTACCGGATCCACCACCCGGGATCCAGAAGGGCCGCCCGCGCCCGCGCCGTCGAGGTCCTGGACCGCGTCGGCATCCCCGACGCCGCGCGCCGCTCCCGCTCCCGCCCGCACGAGTTCAGCGGCGGCATGCGCCAGCGCGCGCTCATCGCGATGGCGCTCGCCTGCGAGCCGCGGCTCCTGATCGCCGACGAACCGACCACCGCGCTCGACGTCACCGTCCAGGCCCAGATCCTCGACCTGCTGCACGAACTGCGGCGCGAGACGGGCATGGGCCTGCTGCTCGTCACCCACGACGTGGGCGTGGCGGCGGAGAGCGTCGACGAGGTGCTCGTCATGCGGGCGGGGCGCGAGGTCGAACGCGGCCCGGTCCGCGAGAGCCTCGCCGCACCCTCGGAGCCGTACACCCGGACCCTGCTCGGCGCGGTGCCACGCCTCGACGGGCCCCTGCGCGAGCGGCCGCGGGCGGCGGGCGAACCGCTGCTCGAAGCGGTCGGGCTGCGGCGGGAGTTCGGGCGCCGGAAGGGGCGCGTCACCGCCGTCGACGGCGTGTCGCTCAGCGTGCGGGCGGGGGAGACCCTGGGGATCGTGGGCGAGTCCGGCAGCGGCAAGACGACGCTCGGCCGGATGCTGGTGGGGCTGCTCGATCCGACCGGCGGCCGGCTCCGATACGAGGGCGAGGAGCTCGGGAGCCTCTCGCGGGAGCTGCAGATGGTGTTCCAGGACCCCGTCTCCTCGCTCAACCCGCGCCGCTCGATCGGCGAGTCCGTCGCGGACCCGTTGCGCGCGGCGGGTGACCGCGACGACACCCGGATCCGGTCCCGGGTACGGGAGTTGCTCGACCGCGTCGGTCTCGACCCCGACCGCTACGACGCCTATCCGCACGAGTTCAGCGGCGGGCAGCGCCAGCGCGTCGGCATCGCCCGCGCGCTGGCCGCCGAACCGAAGGTGATCGTCTGCGACGAACCCGTCTCCGCGCTCGACGTGACCACCCAGGCACAGGTCACCGCGCTCCTCGCGGAGCTCCAGCGCGAACTCGGGCTCGCCCTGGTCTTCATCGCCCATGACCTGGCCGTGGTACGGCAGGTCAGCGACCGGGTCGCGGTCATGCGGCGCGGCCGGATCGTCGAGCAGGGCGCGGTCGAGGAGGTGTACGGATCGCCCCGGGATCCGTACACGAGGCAGCTGCTCGCCGCCGTCCCGTCCCTCGACCCCGTCCTCGCGACGGCGCGCCGCGAACGGCGCCAGGAGCTGGCCGCAGCCTGACTCTCCGTATGCGCGACGCCCCGTAGCGCGACGGAACGCGACCGGGGTGGGAAAGTTACGTGCATTCACCCCTTCCGGTGGCGCGACGGACAACCGTCCATCGCGCCACCGGTATATCCGCTTACGTTCTTCCCGCTGCGAGTCGCCGGGCCACGGCGCCGCAAGGCAAGGGAGATCGGGGGTGTGCTCATGCGGATCGGACTGCTGACGGAGGGTGGATACCCGTTCGCCACGGGTGAGTCCAGGCTCTGGTGCGACCGGCTCGTGCGCGGGCTCGCGCCGCACGACTTCGACCTGTACGCCCTCAGTCGCAGCGCCCGGCAGGAGGAGGCCGGCTGGGTCGACCTGCCCCCGCAGGTCCGGCGCGTCCGCACGGCCCCGCTCTGGGCGCCCGAGGACGACGGACACACCTACGGCCGGCGCGAACGCCGCGCCTTCGCCGGCCACTTCGGAGCGCTCGCGACCGGCGTCTGTACCGAGGACGACGCGTTGGCCGCGCGCGTCTTCGCCGACGGGCTCTACGGACTGGCCGAACTCGCCCGCGAGCGCGGGGGTCTCTACGCGGCCCTCCGCTCCGAACTCGCGGTCCGCACCCTGGAGTCCGCCTGCCGCGCCCCCGGCGCACGCCGGGGCGTGGCGAATGCCACCGTGCCCGACTACCTCGCCTTCGTCGACCAGCTGGAGCGCGCCCTGCGCCCGCTGTCGCTCGACTGGTACGGCGAGGACGGGCTCGGCGCGGTCGACCTCTGCCACGCCGCGTCCGGCGGATCGGCGGCGCTTCCCGGCTTGTTGGCCAAACGCTTCTTCGGCACTCCGCTGCTGGTCACCGAGTACGGCGTACACCTGCGCGCGCACTACCTCGCCGCCACCGACGGACCGCTGTCCGCGCCCGTGCGCGCTCTGCTCGCCGCCTTCCACGGCCGGCTCGCCGCCGAGGTCTACCGGCAGGCCGCGCTCCTCACCCCCGGCAACACGCACGCGCGCCGCTGGCAGGAGAAGTGCGGGGCCGACCGGGCCAGACTGCGCACGGTCTACCCGGGCATGGAGTCCGAGCGGTTCACCGAGGTCGGCGAGGACGAGGAGAGCGGCGACCCGGCGACCCTCGTCTGGGTCGGCCGCGTCGAACCCGCCAAGGACCTGATCGCGCTGCTGCACGCCTTCGCCGAGGTGCGCAAGGCCCAGCCCGACGTCCGGCTGCGGATCGTCGCGGCCCCGGTGCGCGAGTCCGGCGCCGAGGCGTACCTCGCGCACTGCCGGGCGCTCGCGGCGCAGCTCTTCCCCGACGAGGCCGCCGGGGCGCACGACGTCGGCGAGAACCCGGTCACCTTCGAGGAGATCGGCGGACCGGAGGCGCCGACGCTCGCCGAGGCGTACGCGGCGGGCGCGGTCGTGGTCCTCTCCAGCGTCGTCGAGGGCTTCCCGATCAGCCTCGTCGAGGCGATGTTCTGCGCGAGGGCGACGGTCTCGACGGACGTGGGCGCGGTCGTCGAGGTCATCGGAGGCACCGGTCTCGTCGTGCCCCCGCGCAATCCCCGGGCGCTCGCGGACGCGTGCCTCGCGCTGCTGCGCGACCCCGAGCGCCGCTACCGCCTGGGCGCCGCGGCCCGCGCCCGCGCGCTCGAACTCTTCACCGTCGAGCAGAACCTCGCGGCATTTCGCGGCATCTACCTCGAACTCCTCTCCCACGCGCCCGTGCGCCGCCATGCCGCCGAGGGCGTCCCCTTCGCCCACCCGGCGGAGGCGTACGTCCCCGGGACCTGGGCGGACCAGCCCGTGACCGCCGCCGTCGCGGGAGACCCCGATGCCTGAAGGAGGCACCCCCATGCGCGGCCCCGCCGCCTCGGACTCCCACGCCGAGGCGCTCCTCGAGACGACGGCGCTGACCGTGGCCGTGACGGTCTCCGTGAAGACCGACGGGCAGCAGCCGGTGGCGACCCCCGGATGGGGCCGCCGGACCCGGCCGGGGACGACCGACACCGCCCCCACGGGCCCGCTCGGACACGTCGGGCCGGGGACGGGCACCACCGTGCCCGGCGCGAGGCCCGCCACGGCGGAGCCCGGGAACCCCTCCCGGGGCGCCACGGACCTCGACCTGCGCTCGGCGGGCGGCCGGGCCGAGGAGATGCGCGGGGCGCGGCGCGCACCACGTGACACGGACGAGGCACCGCTCTCCCGCGCATGGCCGGAATCGGCGACGATGCCCCCGCCCGGGGCGCCGCAGGGCCCGCACCCGAAGGCCGCGCCGGCCCGGCCCGACAGCCGGAACGCGGGAGACGCCCCGCACAGACGGACCGCGCACGAGCCTCCGCCCGCGCCGGCCCGGCAGGCCGGGGACGCGCCACACCGTCAGACCCCGCCCGGCGGGGGGCACGTGCCTGGCCCGCCCGGCGCAAGTGGCACGTTGCACGGCCAGAGCCTGCCCTGGGCCGCGTCCGCGCAGGCCGCGCCGAAAGCCGAAGCCCCGCCGGCCCGGCAGGCCGAGGAGGACTCGCCCTACCAGCAGGTCTCGCCCGGCGCGCCGGACGCGCCCGGTCCGCTCGGTGCCGTACCCCACCCGCAGGGTGCGCCGCGCTCGTATGCCGCCCCCGGCGTCGAAGCCACAGAGGCGGCACCGGCGCCCGTTGCCAAGAGTCAGCGGCGGCGGTCCGCCGATCCTGTCAAGGCGCTCATGCACCGGCACCGGGAGCTGTGCGAGCGGGCCGTCGATCCGTTGGAGATCGCCGCCGGGCTCGAGGCACACGGAGTCACCGACAGGACCGCGGCGCGGTTCCGGCATCGGGACGTGTTCTCGCTCGCCGAGGAGCTGTACGCGCGCGTGCCCCGGCAGAACGGGGCGCCCCCGCGTCCCCTGACCGAGGGCGAGACGCGCTCCGGGTGGGCCGGGTGGACCGTGGCCGCCCTCGCTCCCGGCGCCGCCACCGCCCTCACCGTCATCGGACTCGCACTCACCGAAGGGCCCGTGCGCCTCGCCGTCGGCGCGGCCGGGGCCCTCGGCCTGGCCGCCGCACTCGCCGTCGCCGTCCGGCGCGGCCCGCTGCGCGCCGCCGGCCGCACCGTCCCCGCCGCCCGCGTCTGGACCCTCTGGCTCCTCGCGTACGCGGTCGGCGGGGACGGCCTTCTCCAGCAGGTGCTCACCGGCGGACCCGACGGCGCCTGGGACATCACACCCCAGCCCCTCCTCGGTCTCGCCCTCGCCGTCCCCCCGGCCGCCTGGTGCGCCCGGTTCTTCGCCGCCAGGGCCCGCCGCCGGCTCACCGCAAGCCGGGGCCTGGAGGACTTCGCCGCCGGCACCCGCCCCCTGCTCCTGGCCACCGTCGCCCTCCATCTGACCGCCCTCGCGGGCCTGCTGGGCCTGACCGGCTTCGCGCCCGGCGCCCTCGCCCTCGGCGCTCTCCTCCTGCTCGCCCGGCTCCTCACCGTCCACGGGTTCCCCGAGACCGCCGCGAGCGGCCTCGCCGCCGCCTGCGCCGCCGAGGCGCTCGCCGTCGCGAGCGTCCTGGCGGGCCGCATGCCCGGCTGCGACCTCCTCGCCGTCCCGGTCCGCGCCCTCGTCGACACCTGGGGCCCCGGCGCCGTACCCACCCTCGTCTGCGGCGCCGCGGCGCTCGGCCTGCTGGCCCACGCCACCGCCGCCCTCTCCCGGGCCTCGGCCCACGCCCCCACCGGCACCTGAACCCCCGGCGCATCCGCGGAGCCGACGCCGCGGGCGCACCCACCCCGCAGGACCCCATCCCAAGGAGACGAAAGAGACATGACCTCCCAACCCCCAGCAACGGCCGGTCGGCACGAAGGGGCCGCACGATGAGGGTGCTGCTGCTCGGAGCCAATGGATTCCTCGGCCGCTTCGTCGCCGACCGGCTGCTCGCCGACCCGGCCGTGCACCTCACCGCACTCGGGCGGGGCGACGACGCCGACGTACGGTTCGACCTCGCCGGCGGCAGCCCCGGCGCCCTGACCCGGTTCCTGGACGCCGTCCACCCCGGAGTCGTCGTCAACTGCGCCGGCGCCACCCGCGGCGGCGCCCGCGAACTGACCCGGCACAACACCGTCGCCGTCGCGACCGTCTGCGAGGCCCTGCGCCGCAGCGGCTGCGGCGCCCGGCTCGTCCAGGTCGGCTGTGCCTCGGAGTACGGGCCGAGCCAGCCCGGATCCTCCACCGCCGAGGACGCCGTCCCCCGCCCCGGCGGCCCCTACGGGGTGTCGAAGCTGGCGGCGACCGAACTCGTCCTCGGGTCGGGGCTCGACGCCGTGGTGCTCCGGGTGTTCTCGCCGGTGGGCCCCGGCACCCCCGCCGGTTCCCCCCTCGGCCGTCTCGCCGAGGCCATGCGCCGCGCCATGCAGGCAGGCGACGGCGAGCTCAAGCTCAGTGGCCTCGGCGTGCAGCGCGACTTCGTCGACGTACGGGACGTGGCCCGTGCCGTCCACGCGGCCTCGCTCTCCGCGGCGCAGGGCGTTGTCAACATCGGCACCGGCCGCGCGGTCAGGCTGCGCGACGCCGCCGCCGTGCTGGCCCGCGTCGCCGGATACGCCGGCACCCTGCACGAACTCGACGGCCCGCACGGCCCGCCCCAGCGACCCGTCATCGGCGCCCCCCGCACCGAGACCATCGCCGAACAGCTGGCCGCCGCGCCGTACCCGTACCCCGACGGCTGCGGCACCTGGCAGCAGGCCGACGTCCGCACCGCACGCGACCGGCTCGGCTGGCGCCCCAGGATCAACCTGGAGGAGTCGCTCGCCGACATCTGGATGGAGGCGGCATGTCGCATCTGACCACCAGCACGACCGGGGCCGTACAGACGGCGGAGCTGGGCTTCGGGGTCCCCGGCTACGCCCACCCGCTGCTCGCCCCCGTCGAATGGGCCGAACTGACCCGCCCCGGCACCCCTCTGCACTGGGCCGTGCTCAACGTCGCCGGGGGGCCGGGGGACCGGCCCGACCCGCACTGCCTGGAGGCGTCCGGCCGGCTGCGGAACGCGGGGATCCGGGTCCTCGGGCATCTGGACCTCCGCCATGGCTCACGCGAGTTCGGCGAGATCGTCTCGGACGCCCACCGCTTCCTCGACTGGTACAAGGTCGACGGCTTCTACCTGGACCGATGCCCCACCGACCGGGTCGACCTGCCCGAGGTGCGGCGCGTCACGGCCACCCTGGAGGCGGTCCTCGACGGCGAGGCCCACCTCGTACTCGGCCATGGCACGCACCCGTACCCGGGCTACGCCGAGACGGCCGACCAGCTGGTCACCTTCTCCGGGCCGTGGACGGACTACCGCTGGTCGCAGGTGGCCGAGTGGACCGCCGAGTACCCGCCGGAGAAGTTCGTCCACCTCGTCCACGGGGTGCCGCGCAGTCACCTGGACGAGGCGATGCGGATCGCCCGCTGGCAGGGAGCGGGAACGATCTTCTTCACGGACCACGCGGACCGTGCGGGACAAAGCGACCCATTCCAAACTCTGCCCGGCTACTGGGACGAAATCGTCTCGCGCATTGGACCGGGTGTCTCGGAATGAGAAGGGCCGTGGCAGTGTTACGGGGAGAACAACCGTACTGACATACCGACCAACGGAGCCCCCGTGTCGCTGCCACCCCTGGTCGAGCCGGCTGCCGAGCTCACCGTAGACGAGGTCCGCAGGTACTCCCGCCACCTGATCATCCCGGATGTCGGGATGGACGGGCAGAAGCGGCTGAAGAACGCCAAGGTGCTCTGTGTGGGCGCCGGTGGCCTCGGTTCGCCGGCCCTGATGTACCTGGCCGCGGCCGGTGTGGGCACGCTCGGCATCGTGGAGTTCGACGAGGTCGACGAGTCGAACCTGCAGCGCCAGATCATCCACAGCCAGGCGGACATCGGCCGCTCCAAGGCGGAGTCCGCCAAGGACTCGGTGCTCGGCATCAACCCGTACGTGAACGTGATCCTCCACGAAGAGCGGCTCGAGGCCGAGAACGTGATGGACATCTTCAGCCAGTACGACCTGATCGTCGACGGCACGGACAACTTCGCCACGCGTTACCTCGTCAACGACGCATGCGTGCTGCTGAACAAGCCGTACGTCTGGGGCTCGATCTACCGCTTCGACGGCCAGGCCTCCGTCTTCTGGTCCGAGTACGGCCCCTGCTACCGCTGCCTCTACCCGGAGCCCCCGCCGCCGGGCATGGTCCCGTCCTGCGCCGAGGGCGGCGTCCTGGGCGTGCTCTGCGCGTCCATCGGCTCCATCCAGGTCACCGAGGCGATCAAGGTCCTGGCCGGCGTGGGCGACCCGCTGGTCGGCCGACTGATGATCTACGACGCCCTGGAGATGCAGTACCGCCAGGTGAAGGTCCGCAAGGACCCGAACTGCGCGGTCTGCGGCGAGAACCCGACCGTCACCGAGCTCATCGACTACGAGGCCTTCTGCGGCGTCGTGTCCGAGGAGGCCCAGGAGGCGGCGCTCGGCTCGACGATCACTCCCAAGCAGCTCAAGGAGTGGATCGACGAGGGCGAGAACATCGACATCATCGATGTCCGGGAGATCAACGAGTACGAGATCGTCTCGATTCCCGGCGCACGGCTGATCCCGAAGAACGAGTTCCTGATGGGCAACGCCCTCCAGGACCTCCCGCAGGACAAGCGGATCGTCCTGCACTGCAAGACGGGTGTCCGCAGTGCGGAAGTCCTCGCCGTGCTCAAGTCCGCGGGCTTCGCGGACGCGGTGCACGTCGGCGGCGGCGTCATCGGCTGGGTGAACCAGATCGAGCCCGAGAAGCCGGTCTACTAGACCCGCGCAGGAGTATGAGAAGGGGGGGGGGGTGGTGTGTTTTTAGTGCCGGGATGTCTAGCGGACGGGGGGGGGGGGGCGGGGGCCCGCGCGGGCGCGGGGGGGGGGGGGG
>NZ_JBHWBS010000015.1:69725-87170 GCF_042735655.1 Streptomyces sp. NPDC059567
TGGGTGACCCATTTCGCGCCCCACACGCGGTTAAACTACCCCCGGGCTGGAGTATGCGAGGGGCCCGGACCTGACATCAGGTCCGGGCCCTTCTCGTACCTCCGGCTAGGGGCAGCGCGTGCCGTACTTCGGGACCGTGCCGTCCAGGAGATAGGCGTCGACCGTCCGCGTCACACAGGACGACGTGCCGTACGCGCCATGGCCCTCGCCCTCGTTGCCGACCAGGACGCCGACGCCGGTGCCCAGCTCCTTCGCCATCCGCTCGGCACCCTCGTACGGGGTCGCCGGGTCGCCCGTCGTACCGACGACCAGGATCGGGCCGGCGCCGGGCGCGCTCACGTCCGGGTCGACCCGCTCGCCCTTGACCGGCCACTGCGCGCACCAGCCGGCCGTGTCCCAGGCCAGGAACGCGCCGAAGACCGGCGAGAGCTTGCGGAACTCCGGCAGCAGCGCCTTCGCCTGCTCGGTCGTCGGCCGCTCGGCGGAGTCGGCGCAGGAGATCGCCCGCTGGGAGTGGGACTGGGTCGCGTAGTGCCCGGAGGCGTCCCGGTCGTTGTACGAGTCGGCGAGGGCGAGCAGCTCCGCGCCGTTGCGGTTCCGGGCCTGTTCCAGGGCGGAGGTCAGCAGGGGCCAGCTGCTCTCCGAGTAGAGCGTGACCGCGATACCGGTGAGCGCCAGACCGTCGGTCAGCTTGCGGTCGCCGACGGGCAGTGGGTCGCCGTCCAGCCGCTCCAGCAGACGGGCGATCCGGGCCGTCCCCTTCTCCGGGTCCTCGCCGGTGCTCTTCAGATAGTTGTCCAGAGCGCGCTGGAAGCCGATCGTCTGGTTGCGGGCGTGGCCCGTGGTGTCGGCGGTCGGGTCGACGACCGCGTCGAGGACGGTCCGGCCGACGTGCGTCGGGAACAGATGGGCGTAGGCGCCGCCGAGCTGGGTCCCGTAGGAGATGCCGAAGTAGTTCAGCTTGCCGTCGCCGAGGACGTGCCGGACGAGGTCCAGGTCACGGGCGGTGTTGCTGGTGGTGGTGTACGGGATGACCTTGCCGGAGCGGCGGGCGCACCCGGCGCCGAAGGAGGCGCCGTCCGCGCGGAACGCGACCTCTTCCGCCGGCGTCTCCGGCGTCGCGTCGACGGTCTCGGCGGCGGCCAGCTCCTTGTCGTCCCGGCACACGACACCGGCGCTCTGCCGGACGCCGCGCGGGTCGAAGCCGACCAGGTCGTAGCGGCGGTTCAGCCCGCTGTACTCCTGGGCCGCGCGGGGGAGTATCTCGACGCCGGAGGCGCCGGGTCCGCCGAAGTTGAAGAGCAGGGAGCCGATCCGCCGGTTCTTGTCGCGTGCCTCCTTGCGGATCAGCGCGATCGGGATCGTCTCGCCGTCGGGCCGGGCGTAGTCGAGCGGGACCCGCACCTCGGTGCAGCGCCAGTCGGCGCCGGGCTTCTCGCCGCCCTCGGGCGCGGCGCACGGCTTCCACTCGGGGCGCTGCCCGGTGAGCGAGGCGGGCAGCCCGGCGTCCCTCGGCTGCTTGGCATCCGCGCTCGGCGGGGTCTTGCCGATGCTCCGAGGGGTCTCGTTGGGCGTTCCGGTGCTCGTACAGCCCGCGACCAGCAGTCCGGTGACGGCGACGGCCGCCACCCGTACCCGTATGGACAAGACGACCCCCGTGATCCGGAACGGAAACCGCCATCCTAGGCGTCGGGCTGCGCTACTTGCAGACGGTCCCGGAGGCCGGCACCTTCCCGTCCAGGAAGTACGCGTTGACGGTGTTCTGCACGCACGCGTTGCCGCCGTTGTACGCGCCGTGCCCCTCGCCCTCGTACGTCAGCTCCACACCGACGCCGTCGCCGAGCGCGTCCACCATCGCCCGGGTCCCCCCGTACGGGGTCGCCGGGTCGCCCGTCGTGCCGAGCACCAGGATCGGGGCGGATCCGGGCGCGGAGACGTCGGGGTGCTCCCAGGCGCCCGCGACCGGCCACTGGGAGCAGCCCGAAAGGGCCCAGCCCATGTAGTCCCCGAAGACGGCGGAGGCCTTCTGGAACTCCGGGAGCCGTTCCTTGGCCTGGCCGAGGGTGTAGCGCTCCTTGAAGTCCACGCAGTTGATGGCCGCGTTCGCCGCCTGGATGTTGCTGTAACTGCCGTTCTGGTCCCGCCCGTTCATGGAGTCGGAGAGGGCGAGCAGCAGCCCGCCGTCGCCGCCCTCGGCCGAGTCGAGCCCCTGCTCCAGGTACTGCCAGAACTCCTTGGAGTACAGGGCCTGCGCGATGCCGTTGGTGGCCTGGGTCTGGGTGAGCTTGCGGTCCCCGATCCCGGCGATCGGCTTCTCGTCGAGCTCGTCGAGGAGGCCGATGATGAACGACTCGATCTCGGCGACCGTCGAACCGGGCAGCGTGCAGGCGTCGCCGCGGGCCACGCAGTCCTCGGCGAAGTTGTCGAGGGCGAGCTGGAAGCCCTGGGCCTGGCCGAGCGCGCCGGCCTCCGTGCCGGAGTTCGGGTCGATGACCGCGTCGAAGAGGGCGCGGCCGACGTTCTCCGGGAACAAGTTGGCGTAGACGCCGCCCAGTTGTGTGCCGTACGAGATGCCGAAGTAGTGGAGCTTTTCGTCGCCGAGGACCTGGCGCATCAGGTCCAGGTCGCGGGCGGCGTTCTCGGTGCCGACGTGGGGGAGGACGGTGCCGGACTCGTTCTCGCAGCCCGCGGCGTACTTCTTCTGCGCGTCGGACAGCGTCCGTTCCTCGGAGGCGTCGTCCGGGGTGAAGTCCATCGCGTAGTAGGCGTCCAGCTCCTTGTCGGTCAGACACTGGACGTCCGCGCTGCGGCCGACGCCACGGGGGTCGAACGAGACGAGGTCGTAGCGCGTGCGGAGCTTCTCGTAGTCCGGGGCGAAGGACGGCAGGCCGGTGACTCCGGAGCCGCCGGGGCCGCCGAAGTTGTAGATCATGGAGCCGATCCGCTGGTCGGGGTTGCTGGTCCGGGCGCGGATCAGGGCCAGCTCGATGGTCTCGCCTCCGGGGTCCGCGTAGTCGAGCGGTGCGTCCATGAAGGAGCACTCCCAGGCGGTCCCGCCGGGCAGCGGGGAGGGCGCGGGACCGCCGCCCTCCGCGGCGGACGGGGGCGGACAGGGGGCCCACTCCAGCTCCTGCGCGGCGAACCCGGCGAGATCGGTGGGCGAGCCGGAGGCCGTGCCACCACCGTTCGAGCATCCGGCGACGCCGACGGCGAGCACCATGGTGGTCGCGGTGAGCAGGACGGCACGCTGCGCGGCGGAGATCGGCATGAATCCATGGTGATCCGAACAAAGCAACCCCGCGCGGGCGGGCACCCACACGGGTGTCACGCATGGCGACCCTAGGGGCACGGGAATCGGCGCGCTCGGCTACGACGCACTCGCAGACTCCATGCGGGCTCCAGCCCCCGGCCCTAGGGGCGCGGGGAAGGGCGCGCTCGGCTACGACGCACCCGCAGACTCCATGCGGGCTCCAGCCCCCCGGGCCCCTAGGGGGGAACGGCGCGAGCAGCCACAGTCGGCCCGCAGACTCCGCACGACCCCGCCCACCGGCCCCGCCGCGCGCTGAAGCGCCCCCGCTCCCGCCGTGCGCTACAGCGCGCCCCGCTTCGTCAGCCAGTTGAAGCACAACCACCCCGGCAGCACCGGCAGCCACAGCGTCAGCAGCCGGTACAGCAGCACCGCCGGCGTCGCGACCTCGATGGGGAGGCCGACCGCGACCAGGCCGAGGGTCAGCGCGCCCTCGACCGCGCCCACACCGCCGGGCGTCGGCGCCGCCGAGCCGAGCGCGTTGCCCGCGAGGAAGACGACCGCCACGCTGGCGTAGCTGAGTCCCTGGGCCTCGTGCCCGAATGCCCGGATCGACGCGTCCAGGCACAGCACGAACACACCGGTCAGAAGCAGCATCCCGCCGATGCCCGTGAGCAGCTTCAGCGGTCGCTGGAGCACGTCCAGCATGCGCGGCACGACACCCGCGAACAGCGACCGCAGCCGCGTCGAGACGAACTTCCGCATGAACGGGATGGCGGTCACCACCAGCACCAGCACCGCCACCGTCAGCAGACCGGCGATGACCGTCCTCGACGGGGTGAACGACTGCGACTTCTCCGTACCCGTCAGATAGCCGAAGGCGAGCAGCAGCAGGATGTGCGCCCCGAGCCCGAAGAGCTGCGACGCGCCGACGCTCGCCACCGCGAGCCCCGGCCGCACCCCCGAGCGCTGGAGGAACCGGGTGTTCAGCGCGACACCGCCGACCGCCGCCGGAGCGACGATCTTCACGAACGACCCGGCCACCTGCGCGACCACGGTCCGCCAGAACCCGACCCGCTCCGGTACGAAGCCGAGCAGGCTCATGGCGGCGGCGATGTAGCTCAGCGCCGAGAACAGCACGGCCGCCGCCACCCATCGCCAGTCGGCCGAGCTGATCGTGGACAGCGGCGTCCGGGCGATCTGCGACAGCAGGAAGTACGCGGCGACGGCGCCGGCGATGAGACTGATGAGCGTGCGCGGCTTGATCCGCTCCAGACGGACCGGTTCGACCGGCGCCTGGGGCCGGATCAGCAGCACCTGCCGACGGATCTGCGCCAGCAGGTCCTCGTCGCGGGCCTCGTCGAGCGCCTCGTCGATGGCCCGCTTCTCGGCCTGCTTCTCCGCCTTCTCCAGCTTCCGGTCGGACTTGCGGTCGATCTTGGCTTCGGCCGTGCCGGCGTCGGAGGCAGCCGCCTCCACCCGGGCCCGCTTGGCCGCCTCGGAGGCCTCAAGGACGGCTTCGCGCTCGCGCTTCGACCGCTCCCTGGCCAGCCTCCTGAGCGTCGCGCGCGTGGAGCGGCTCAGCGCGATCGGCTGGAGGAGGGGGAGACAGTCGGCGATGGCGTCCGGGCCGAGCACGTCCACGGCACCGGCCACCGCGCGCTCGGCACCCACCCGCAGACCGAGGGTGGTGAGCAGCTGGGCGATGTCCATCCGCAGGATCAGGTCGCCGGCGGCGATCTCACCGCCCCGCAGATCCGTCAGGATCACCTTGCCGGAACGATCCACCAGAATCGCGTCGCCCGCGAGCCTGCGGTGCGCGATCCGGCGCGACTGGAGCGCGCGGACCTGCCGCCAGGCGCTGTGCACCAGCTCGTCGGTGATCTCCGCGTCGTCCAGGGAGTCCAGGGTCCGGCCGCCCAGGTGCTCGTAGACGAGCATCACGGCGTCCGGACCGAGCTCGGAGGTGGCGATCAGCTTCGGCGCGTTGGCCCCGGCGGCGATCGCCGCGTACGCGAGGAGGGCCTCCTGCTCCAGCGCCTGGCGCAGCGAGACGATCGACCGGCGGGTGGTGATCGCGCGCAGGGTGATCCTGCGCCAGACCCGGTAGAAGAAGCCGTGCGCCTGCTGCTCCCGGTCCACGACGGTGACGTCGAGCGGTGGCCCGTCCTCCAGCGTGACGATGTAGCGGCGCCCCCGGTCGCCGGTGTCGGCCGAGTCGGGCACGCCCGCGCCCTCGGCACGCAGCGCCGTGACCGGCCGGAAGCCGACCCGGCGCAGACCTGCCAGGAGCGTCTGCCCGGTGGGGCGGACATTGGGGGAGCCGACCGCGTACAGCGTTCCGTACGCGACGGTCCAGCCGATCAGCACCGTCAGGATGATGGAGAACGCGGTGGTGTACCCGGCGACCAGCATCGTGAACGCGTCGAGCAGCAGCACGGCCCACAGGCTCACCCGCCAGCGCGGGCGCCGGGCCATGCCGACGGCGGTCATGTACGCGATGACGGGCGCGAGGTAGTTGTGCACCGGATCGGTGAGACCGCCGCCCGTGGCCGGCTGGGTCAGCGCGTCCTGGATGGTGCCGGGTGCGGCCTTGGCGACCCAGAGGTCGGTGGCGAGGGTGACACCGTGGGCGAGCACGGCGGCGAGGACGCCGTCGGCGATCCGCAGTCCGTCCCGTTTGATCAGCCGCTCGATGGCGAAGGCCACCGGTACGAGCAGGACGGCGATGCTGGAGACCAGGCCGGCGATCTTGACGAAGACGTCGGGCGCGCCACCGGCGCCCTTGTTGATGTCCTGCTCGAGACCCGAGGTGGTGCCGTGGGCGAAGGCGGCGATGGCGATGACGAGGGCGATCGCGAGGACGCCGACGAGCAGCCGCATCAGGTCGGAGGGACGGTGCACACGGGCGGCGAGCAGCGGTTCGTCCTGCGAGACCCGCTCGCTGGGCTCCCCCTCGGGCGAGGGCAGGTCGGGGTGAGCCCCCTCCTCAGGAGGCCGAGCGTCGTACCCCATCACTGTGTCCGTCTCTGCTTGTGCCGCGTGCTCGTCGTGCGACGCGTCCTGCTTTTCGAATTGTTGTTCTTCTTGGTCGTCTTGTCGCTCTTGATCTCGTATCACCAGTCACCGCCCGGACGATGGTGGCACGAAGCGGCGCCCGACGGAGGCATCAGGGCCTTGTCGGTGGGGTTGTCGGTGGGGTGAGGCAGGATGGGGCGGATGAGCGTGGAGGAGCTTCCGGAGTACGCGGAGCGGGTCCTTGAAGTCGCCGAGCTGATTCCGCCGGGCCGGGTGATGACCTACGGAGACGTGGCCGAATGGATAGGCGAGGGCGGACCGCGCCAGGTCGGCCGCGTGATGGCCCTGTACGGCGGGGCCGTGCCGTGGTGGCGCGTGGTGCGCTCCGACGGCACGCTGCTGCCCGGCCACGAGCTGCGCGCCCTCGGTCACTACCGGGACGAGGGAACCCCGCTGCGCCAGGCCGGGCGCAGCGCCGAGGGGCATGTGCCCAAGATCGACATGCGACGGGCGCGGTGGGACGGCACGGACGGCGCCGGCCCGGATCCGCGTGCGGGAACTCACATGTGACGGCTCCGACCACGGCAGGACCGGCCGGGCGGCCCGATGACGGCGCGGAGGCCCGTACGGAGTACGGCTCGGACGCCCTCCGTTTCCCGTAACGTCGTCGTTCGCCCCGTACACCTCTCCACCTCTTCGCTCAGGACCGGTCGATCCACGTGAGTTCCTCCTCCACCACCCGGCGCATGCCGCACCAGGGGCGGACCACGGGCGCGTACCGACTGGTGCGCACGGCCCCGACCCAGGTGGATCCCCCTCTGCTGGACGCAGCGCAGCGGGAAGTGGTTGACCACGCGGGCGGACCGTTGCTCGTCCTCGCCGGACCGGGCACCGGCAAGACGACGACGCTGGTCGAGGCGGTGGCGGCCCGCGTCGAGAAGGGGACGGACCCGGAGCGGATCCTCGTCCTCACCTTCAGCCGCAAGGCCGCCGTGGAGCTGCGCGACCGGATGGCGGCGCGGCTGGGAGGATCGCGGCCTCCGCAGGCGACGACCTTCCACTCGTACTGCTACGCCCTGATCCGCGCGCACCAGGACGCCGAGCTCTTCGCCGAACCGCTGCGGCTGCTGTCGGGGCCGGAGCAGGACCTGTTCGTACGGGAGCTGCTCGCGGGCCAGATCGACCTGGAGAAGGCGGGGCTCGCGGGGATCCGGTGGCCCGACGAGCTGCGGGCCTGCCTGACCACACGGGGCTTCGCCGACGAGGTACGGGCCGTCCTCGCGCGCTCGCGCGAGCTGGGGCTCGGGCCGCGGGCGCTGGCCGAGTTCGCCCAGCGGGTGGGGCGCCCGGACTGGAGGGCGGCGGCCGGCTTCCTGGCGGAGTACCTGGACGTCCTGGACCTGCAGGGGGTCCTCGACTACACGGAGCTCGTGCACCGGGCGGTGCTGCTGTCGGAGAGCGTGACGCTGCCCGACTACGACGCCGTCTTCGTGGACGAGTACCAGGACACGGACCCGGCGCAGGTGCGGCTGCTGCGCGCGCTGGCGGGGGGTGGCCGCACGGTGGTCGCCTTCGGCGACCCGGACCAGTCGATCTACGCGTTCCGGGGCGCCGACGTGAACGGCATCCTGGACTTCCCCGACATCTTCCCGCGGCTCGACGGCCGGCCCTCGGACGTCCGGGTCCTCACGGGCTCCCGCCGTTCGGGCGCGGGGCTGCTCGCCGCGACGCGCGAACTCACCCGGCGGATGCCCCTGCCACGACTGCCCGGCGACAAGGTCCGCGCCCACCGGGAGCCGGCGCCGACGCGCGGGGGCGGCCGGGTCGAGGTCTACACGTACCCCACGGCCTCCACCGAGTCCGACAACATCGCCGACCTCCTGCGCCGCGCGCACCTGGAGGACGGGGTCCCCTGGCAGGACATGGCCGTCCTGGTCCGCGCGGCCACCACCGTCCCGGGCCTCCGCCGCGCCCTCACCTCGGCCGGCGTCCCCCTGGAGACCGACACCGCCGACACCCCCCTCCGCCACGAACCGGCGGTGGCCCCGCTGCTGCTCGCCCTGCGCACGGCGGCCCCGGGCACGGACGATCCGGCGGAGCCGAGTACCGAAGGAATCGACGCGCCTGCCGACGGTGCCGAGGACCCGGCCGATTCTCCCGCGCCCGCCGACGGTGTCGGGGACCCGGCCGTTTCTCCCGCGCCTGCCGACGGTGTCGGGGACCCGGCTGTTTCTCCCGCGCCCGCCGACGGTGCCGCTGCGGAGTCCGGCGCCGAGAAAACGGCCCCGGCCGCCGCCGCGGAGCCCGGCGCCCTCGCGACGGCCCCGGCCGCCGCCGCGTGGCTCGACACCGAGACCGCGCTCACTCTGCTCGCCTCGCCCCTCGCCGCCATGGATCCCGCCGATCTGCGCCGCCTCGGCCGTGCGCTGCGCGACGAGGAGCGGGCCGGGGGGAACCAGGTGCCGCCGCCCTCCGACGTACTCCTCGCCCGTGCGCTCGCCGAGCCCGAGCGGCTCGTCGCGCACGACCAGTCGTACGCCCGCGGCGCCAAGCGGCTCGGTGATCTGCTCCGGCAGGCCCGCAACCGTCTCGCCGCGGGCGGCACCGCCGAAGAGGCCCTCTGGCTGCTGTGGAACGGCACCCCCTGGCCCGGCCGGCTGGAGCGCGCGGCCCTTCGCGGCGGCCCGGCCGGCCGCAACGCGGACCGCGACCTCGACGCCGTCTGCGCCCTCTTCGAGGCCGCCGCCCGCGCCGAGGACCGTGTCGGCGGCCGCGGCGCCCTGAACTTCCTCGAAGAGCTCGACGCCCAGGACATCGCCGCCGACACCCTCTCCAAGCGTCAGACCCGCCCCGACGCCGTCCGTCTGATGACCGCCCACCGGGCCAAGGGCCTGGAATGGAGCCTCGTCGTCGTCGCCGGCGTCCAGGAGGGCCTCTGGCCCGACCTGCGCCGTCGCGGCTCCCTCCTCGAAGCCGACCGCATCGGACGCGACGGGCTCGCCGAGCCCCTCACCCCCGGCGCCCTCCTCGCGGAGGAGCGCCGCCTCTTCTACGTCGCCGCCACCCGCGCCCGCGACCGGCTCGTCGTGACCGCCGTCAAGACCCCCGCCGACGACGGCGACCAGCCCTCCCGCTTCCTCACCGAACTCGGCACGGAGCCGAAGGACGTGCAGGGCCGCCCCCGCCGCCCCCTCGCCGTGGCCGCCCTCGTCGCCGAACTGCGTGCCACGACCGTCGACCCGGCCGCCTCCGACGTGCTCCGCGACGCCGCCGCCCAGCGCCTCGCCCAGCTCGCCGCGCTCACCGACGACGAGGGTCAGCCGCTGGTCCCGGCCGCCCACCCGGACCGCTGGTGGGGCCTGTTCGAACCCACCCGCAGCCGGGTCCCGCTCCGCGATCGCGACCACCCCGTCGCCCTCTCCGGCTCCGCCCTCGACCAGCTCGCCAACACCTGCGCCCTCCAGTGGTTCCTGGGCCGCGAGGTCAAGGCCGACGCCCCCGCCACCGCCGCGCAGGGCTTCGGCAACGTCGTCCACGTCCTCGCCGACGAGGTCGCCTCCGGCCGTACCCCCGCCGACCTCGACGTCCTCATGGCCCGCCTGGACTCGGTCTGGGACGGGCTCGCCTTCGACGCCCCCTGGAAGTCCGCGCAGGAGAAGGAGCACGCGCGCGTGGCGCTGGAACGCTTCCTGCGCTGGCACGTCATGGACCGCGGCGGCCGCACGCCCGCCGCGACCGAGCACGACTTCGACGTGACCCTCGAAGCCGGTGCGTACCAGGTCCGGATCCGCGGCTCCATGGACCGCGTCGAGACCGACGAACACGGCCGCGCCTACGTCGTCGACTTCAAGACCGGCAAGTCCGCCCCGACCAGGGACGAGGTCGCCCACCACCCCCAGCTCGCCGTGTACCAGCTCGCGGTACGCGAAGGGGCCCTGGACGAGGTCTTCGACGGCCACCGCCCCGACCCCGGCGGCGCCGAACTCGTACAGCTGCGCCAGCCCGCCCCCAAGAAGGAGGGCGGTGAGACCCTCCCGAAGGTCCAGGCCCAGGAGCCCCTGGCGGGGGAGTGGGTCGGCGACCTCCTGGCCACGGCGGCCGGCCGGGTCCTCGACGAGCGCTTCACCCCCACCACGGGCCAGCACTGCACCCACTGCACGTTCCGCGCCTCCTGCAGCGCCCAGCCCGAGGGCCGCCACATCGTGGAGTAGCCCACCCTGTTGCGGAACCACCGGTACGACGCGCCGCAGCGAAGTCGCGGGCGCACGTCCCAGGGGTGACGCTGGTGGACAGGGGAATCCGCGAGGAGGCTCGCATGGCGTACCGGCGACGCATGCTCCGCACCGCGACGGCCACCGTGGCGGCCGGCGCGACGGCCGTCTGTACGGCGGTGATCGTCGGTGCCGCTCCGGCGGCCGGGGCCCCGGTCACTCCTCCACCGGCGTACGCGCAAGCCGCCGCCCCCAGCCCCTCGCCCGACCCCTTCGAGGGCCTGACCGCCGACCAGATCGGCGACCGGGCCGTCACCGCCACCCAGTCCGCGACCTCCCTCCGGATGACCGGCCGGGTCGAGTCGGACGGGCAGCCGCTGGACATCGACCTCGCCGTCAACGACAAGCGCGAGTGCACCGGGCGGATGACGATCCGCGGCGGCGCCGCGGAGCTCCGGCAGACCGACGGGATCACGTACATGAAGGGCGACGAGCAGTTCTGGCGGGTCTCCATGACCTCCCAGGGGATACCGGAGCCCCAGATCGGCCCCACCATCGAGCTGCTCAAGGGCCGCTGGCTGAAGATCACGCCCGGTCAGGCCGGCAGCGGCGACCTGAGCGGGGTCTGCAACCTCAAGGATCTCCTCGCCGACCTGGACGAGGACGACGGCGAGCGCAGGGGCCTGACCCGGGGAGCCGACGCCGAGGTCGAGGGAACGCCGGTCGCCACCCTGGTGAAGAAGAAGCCCGGCGGTGAGACGACCACGGTGTCCGTCTCCCAGGAGGGCAAGCCGTACATCCTCAAGCTGGTCAAGACCGGCGGCGAGGAGCCCGGGACGCTCGTCTTCTCCGACTACGACAAGCCGGTCACGGTGGTCGTACCGCCCGCGGACGAGACCGTGGACCTCACCAAGCTCGATCAGGGCACGACGACCCGGGCGGCCTGAGGCGTCCCGCTCGGCTTCCGCCGTGGTCGGCGCTGTCGGTGGTCCCCGTTAGCCTCTTTGGGGTGACCGCACGCATCACCGACCCCGAGCAGCTCAAGGAGCTCCTGGGCATCCCCTTCACCCCGGAGCAGACGGCCTGCATCATCGCGCCGCCCGCCCCGCAGGTCATCGTGGCCGGAGCCGGTTCCGGCAAGACGACGGTGATGGCCGCCCGGGTGGTCTGGCTGGTCGGCACGGGCCAGGTCGCGCCCGAACAGGTCCTCGGCCTCACCTTCACCAACAAGGCCGCCGGCGAACTCGCCGAGCGCGTCCGCACCGCCCTCGTCCGCGCCGGCGTCACGGACCCCGACGTCATCTCCCCGCCCCACCCGTCGCCCGGCCACCACCCCTCGACGACGCCGGTGCCCGCCGACCCCTCCTATTCCCCGGGCGAGCCCCGCATCTCCACGTACCACGCCTTCGCCGGACAGCTCCTGACCGACCACGGCCTGCGCATCGGCCTGGAGCCCACATCCCGCCTCCTCGCCGACGCCACCCGCTACCAGCTCGCCGCGCGCGTCCTGCGCGAGGCGCCCGGGCCGTACCCCGCCCTGACCAAGTCGTTCCCGACCCTCGTCAGCGACCTCCTCGCGCTCGACGCCGAGCTGGCCGAACATCTCGTACGGCCCGAGGAGCTCAAGGCGTACGACACCGATCTGCTCGACGCCCTCGCCCGCGCCAAGCTCTCCAACGCCGACCTGCGCAAGGTCCCCGAGACGGCCGCGGCCCGGCGCGAGCTGCTCGACCTCGTGATCCGCTACCGCGCGGCCAAACGCTCCCGCGATCTGCTCGACTTCGGCGACCAGATCGCGCTCTCCGCCGAACTCGCCACCACGCGCGCGGAGGTCGGCGCCATCCTGCGCGACGAGTTCCGGGTCGTGCTGCTCGACGAGTACCAGGACACCTCCGTCGCCCAGCGGCTGCTGCTCTCCGGCCTCTTCGGCGCGGGCACCGGGCACGCCGTGACCGCGGTCGGCGACCCCTGCCAGGCGATCTACGGCTGGCGCGGCGCGTCCGTCGCCAACCTGGACGACTTCCCCACCCACTTCCCGTACGCGGACGGCAGCCCCGCCACCCGTTACGCGCTCTCCGAGAACCGGCGCAGCGGCGGCCGCCTCCTCGACCTGGCGAACGGCCTCGCCACGCCCCTGCGGGCCATGCACGCGGGCGTGGAGGCGCTGCGCCCGGCGCCCGGCGCGGAGCGGGACGGGTCGGTGCGCATCGCCCTCCTCCCCACCCACGCCGAGGAGATCGACTGGCTCGCCGACTCCCTCGCCCACCTGGTCCGCACGGGCAAGGAGCCCGGCGAGATCGCGGTCCTGTGCCGGACGGCGACCGACTTCCCCGCCATCCAGGCCGCTCTGGTGGCCCGCGACGTCCCCGTCGAGGTCGTCGGCCTGTCGGGCCTTCTCCACCTGCCCGAGATCGCCGACCTGGTCGCGGTCTGCGAGGTCCTCCAGGACCCCGGCGCCAACGCCTCCCTGGTCCGTCTCCTGACCGGCCCCCGCTGGCGCATCGGCCCGCGCGACCTGGCCCTCCTCGGCCGCCGCGCCCGGCTCCTCGTCCACCGGGAGCGGGGCGGTGACGGCGACGCCGACCAGCGGCTCGCCGCGGCCGTCGAGGGCGTCGACCCCGCCGAGGTCATCTCGCTCGCCGACGCGCTCGACACGTTCCTCGACTCCGGCGGCGAGGAAGACGGCCTGCCGTTCTCCGCCGAGGCCCGGGTCCGCTTCGCCCGGCTCGCCGCCGAGCTGCGCACCCTTCGCTCCTCGCTCGCCGACCCGCTGATGGACGTCCTGCACCGGGTCCTCTCCACCACCGGCCTCGAGGTCGAACTCTCCGCCTCCCCGCACGCCCTCGCCGCCCGGCGCCGCGAAACCCTCTCGAACTTCCTCGACATAGCGGCCGGTTTCGCCTCCCTGGACGGCGAGGCGACCCTGCTGGCCTTCCTCGGCTTCCTGCGCACCGCCGCGCAGTACGAGAAGGGCCTCGACAACGCGCTCCCGGGCGGCGAGAACACGGTCAAGGTCCTCACCGCGCACAAGTCCAAGGGCCTGGAGTGGGACGTCGTGGCGGTGCCCGGCCTGGTTTCCGCCCAGTTCCCGAGCACCAGGTCCCGCGAGTCGTGGACCTCCCAGCCCCAGGTGCTGCCGCACGCCCTGCGCGGCGACACGGCGACGCTGCCCTCCGTCACGACCTGGGACGCGGCCTCCCTGAAGTCCTTCAAGGAGGCGATGCGCGACCACCAGCACACCGAGGAGCTCCGCCTCGGCTACGTGACCTTCACCCGCCCCCGCTCCCTCCTCCTGGGCTCCGCCCACTGGTGGGGCCCGGCGCAGAAGAAGCCCCGAGGCCCCTCGGACTTCCTCCACGCCCTGTACGACCACTGCGCGGCGGGCTTCGGCGAGATCGAGGCCTGGGCGGACGAACCGGAGAAGGACGCCGAGAACCCGTCCCTGACGGAGCACCTCGCGGACCAGGCCTGGCCCCTCCCCCTGGACGGGACCTCCCTCCACCGCCGGAGGAAGGCGGCGGAGCAGGTCCGCGCCGCGTTGTGGGCGCAACCCGTGGACGCGCCGCCCGCGCAAGGACCCGCACCCCAGGACCCCGAGGACCCCTGGCCCGAGGAGGAGCCGGTCTGGGAGGAGGACCCCTTCTGGGACGAGGAGCCTCCGGCCGACGGGATCCCCGCTCCCCGGGAGCCGGAGACCCCGACGACCCCCGAAGACCGGAAGACGATCGCCTCCTGGGACCGCGACCTCACCGCCCTCACCACCGAACTGAGGCGCGCCCGCGCCACCACCCGCGACGTGCTCCTGCCCGCCTACCTCTCCGCCTCCCAGGTCCTCCGCCTCGCCGCCGACCCCGACGGCTTCGCCCGGGACCTGGCCCGGCCCATGCCCCGCCCCCCGCAGCCCGCCGCCCGGCGCGGCACCCGGTTCCACGCGTGGGTGGAGTCACGGTTCGAGGAACTCCCGCTCCCCATGCTCGGCCCGGACGAGCTCCCCGGCGGCGAGGAGTTCGCCGGCGAACCGGAGATCGTGGACGAGCGCGACCTCGACGCGCTCAAGGACGCCTTCGCCCTCACCCCGTACGCCCACCGCACCCCGTACCGCGTCGAGGTCCCCGTCCATCTCTCCCTCGCGGGCCGGGTCGTCCGCGGCCGGATCGACGCCGTCTACCGCGACCCGGACACCGGCGCGTACGAGATCGTCGACTGGAAGACGAGCCATCTGCGCACCGCCGACCCCCTCCAGCTCGCGATCTACCGTCTCGCCTGGGCCGAGCAGCACGGCCTCGCCCCCGACGACGTCGCCGCCGCCTTCGTCTACGTACGGACGGGAGAGGTCGTACGCCCCCGGACGCTCCCCGGCCGTGCCGAGCTGGAGGGGATCCTGCTGGGCCGACCGACCCCGGACGGACCCGCCCCGGACGCCGGATAGGCTCAGGAGCATGAGCGAGACCCCGGACAACGCCGTCCAGACCGTACGTACCCAGGCCGTACGCACGTACATCGAGCAGCACCGCGCCGCCTTCCTCGACGACCTCGCCGCCTGGCTGCGCATCCCCTCCGTGTCGGCGCAGCCCGCCCACGCCGAGGACGTACGGCGCAGTGCCCGGTGGCTCGCCGACAAGCTGACCGACACGGGGTTCACGACGGTCGAGGTCTGGGAGACGGACGGCGCTCCCGCGGTCTTCGCCGAGTGGCCCTCCGAGGACCCGGACGCCCCGACCGTGCTCGTCTACGGCCACCACGACGTCCAGCCGGCCGCCCGTGAGGACGGCTGGCACACGGACCCGTTCGAGCCGCACGTCACCGACGGCCGGATGTACGCGCGGGGTGCCGCCGACGACAAGGGCCAGGTCTTCTTCCACACCCTCGGTGTCCGCGCCCACCTCGCCGCGACCGGGCGGACCGCCCCCGCGGTCAACCTCAAGCTGATCGTCGAGGGCGAGGAGGAGTCGGGCTCCCCGCACTTCCGGGCCCTCGTCGAGGCCCACGCGGACCGGCTCGCGGCCGATGCGGTGATCGTCTCCGACACGGGCATGTGGTCCGAGGACACCCCGACGGTCTGCACCGGGATGCGGGGCGTCGCGGACTGCGAGATCGAGCTGTACGGCCCCGACCAGGACATCCACTCCGGTTCCTTCGGCGGCGCCGTGCCCAATCCGGCCACCGTCGCCGGTCGCCTGGTCGCCGCCCTGCACGACGAGGACGAGCACGTCGCGATCCCCGGGTTCTACGACGGCGTCACCGAGCTGTCGGACGCCGAGCGGGCCCTCATCGCCGAGCTGCCCTTCGACGAGGCGCGCTGGCTGACCACCGCCAAGTCCCACGGCACCCTCGGCGAGTCCGGCTTCTCCACCCTGGAGCGCGTCTGGGCCCGCCCGACGGCGGAGGTCAACGGCATCGGCGGCGGCTACCAGGGCCCCGGCGGCAAGACGATCGTCCCCGCCTCCGCGCAGCTGAAGCTCTCCTTCCGGCTGGTCGCGGGCCAGGACCCGGACAAGATCGAGCTCGCCGTACGGGACTGGCTCGCCGCCCGTGTCCCCGCGGGCATCCGGTACGAGATCGCCTTCGGCGCCCCGACCCGGCCCTGCCTCACCCCGCTCGACCACCCGGCCCTCAAGGCGGTCGCGGGCGCGATGAGCCGCGCCTTCGACGGCGCCAAGGTCCGCTACACCCGCGAGGGCGGCTCGGGCCCGGCCGCCGACCTCCAGGACGTCCTGGGCGCACCGGTGCTGTTCCTCGGCATCTCGGTGCCGTCCGACGGCTGGCACGCCCCCAATGAGAAGATCGAGCTCGATCTCCTCCTCAAGGGCGTCGAGACCACCGCCCATCTGTGGAGCGACCTGCCCGCCGCACTCCACACAACCGCGCGATGAACCCACACAACGATCCGGGGGAGTTGGAAGTACCTGTGTCCACCTTGAAGAGCCAGTTCGCGGACCGGCCGATCTCGCTCACCGCCCCGAGCGGCATCGACCGCGCCGCTCACCACCGTCTCGACGAGGCCTGGCTCGCGGCGGCCTGGAGCCACCCCACGACCCGCGTCTTCGTGGTCTCCGGCGGTCAGGTGCTGATCGACGACACCCCCGACGGCCGCACCGAGCTCGTCATGACCCCTGCCTTCGAGGCGCCGGTCACCGAGACGCACCGCTACTTCCTGGGCACGGACGCCGACGGAGTCTCCTACTTCGCCCTCCAGAAGGACGCCCTGCCCGGCCGGATGGACCAGTCCGCCCGGCCCGCGGGGCTGCGCGAGGCCGGCCTGCTGCTCTCGCCCAGGGACGCGGGCCTCATGGTGCACGCCGTCGCCCTGGAGAACTGGCAGCGGCTCCACCGCTTCTGCTCCCGCTGCGGCGAGCGCACGGTGATCGCGGCCGCCGGCCACATCCGTCGCTGCCAGGCCTGCGGCGCCGAGCACTACCCGCGGACGGACCCGGCGGTCATCATGGTCGTCACGGACGAGCAGGACCGCATCCTGCTCGGCCGCCAGGTCCACTGGCCCGAGGGCCGCTTCTCGACCCTCGCGGGCTTCGTCGAGCCCGGCGAGTCGATCGAGACGGCGGTGATCCGCGAGGTCTTCGAGGAGGCCGGCGTCACGGTCGGCGAGGTCGAGTACGTCGCCAGCCAGCCCTGGCCGTTCCCGGCCAGCCTGATGCTGGGCTTCATCGCGCACGCCACCTCCTCGGAGATACACGTGGACGGCGAGGAGATCCACGAGGCCCGCTGGTTCTCCCGCGAGGAGCTGGCCGCCGCCTTCGAGTCCGGCGAGGTGCTGCCCCCGTACGGCATCTCGATCGCCTCCCGGCTGATCGAGCTCTGGTACGGCAAGCCGCTGCCGAAGCCGGGCGACGTCGTCTGACGCCCGCACCCATGGCTGAAAAGAGCCCCCGCCCGGGTCATGCGGGGGGGGGGGGGTGGTGGGGGGGGGGGCCGGGGGGGGCGTGGCCGAACATGTGGGTTAGCTGGGGCTGC
>NZ_JBHWBS010000015.1:87180-91312 GCF_042735655.1 Streptomyces sp. NPDC059567
GCCCGGTACTGCCGGGCGGGGGCTCTTGTCGGTCTGCGGGCGCGTCGTGTCAGACGCCGACCTTCTGCTTGACCTGGGCGAGCGACGGGTTCGTCAGCGTCGTGCCGTCGGCGAAGAGCACGGTCGGGACGGTCTGGTTGCCCCCGTTGGCCTTCTCCACGAACGCGGCCGAGTCGGGGTCCTGCTCGATGTTGATCTCCGTGTACGCGATGCCCTCGCGGTCCATCTGGCTCTTCAGCCGACGGCAGTAGCCGCACCACGTGGTGCTGTACATCGTCACAGTGCCCTGCATGGCCTGGCGCTCCTCTGTTCGCGGGGTGGGTGCCGAGGGGAAGAACGTACGAGCCGCCGTCCCCATTCCCGCCTGCGGGAGACCGTGATTCGTATGACCGCATGCCCGGGCCTGTGGACAACGCGACGCGGCGCCCCTCGCGAACCTGGCAGCATGGCGGGGTGACAGCAGCAACGCACTCCACTCTCTTCCCGCAGGTCCCCGAGTCGGCCGACGCGGTGCTCGACGGGCTCGACCCCGAGCAGCGCGAGGTCGCCCTTGCCCTGCACGGCCCGGTGTGCGTCCTGGCGGGAGCCGGTACGGGCAAGACGCGGGCCATCACGCACCGCATCGCGTACGGAGTGCGGGCGGGCATACTCCAGCCCGGCAGTGTGCTGGCCGTCACGTTCACCAACCGGGCGGCCGGGGAGATGCGCGGCCGGCTCCGGGAGCTCGGCGCGGGCGGGGTGCAGGCCCGCACCTTCCACTCCGCGGCGCTGCGCCAGCTGCAGTACTTCTGGCCGAAAGTCGTCGGTGGCGATCTTCCCCGGCTCCTGGAGCGCAAGATCCAGCTCGTGGCCGAGGCCGCCGCGCGCTGCCGCGTCCGGCTCGACCGCAACGAGCTGCGCGACGTCACCAGCGAGATCGAGTGGGCCAAGGTCACCCAGACCGTCCCCGCCGACTATCCCGCCGTCGTCGCCAAGTCGGTCCGGGACGCCCCCCGCGACCCGGCCGAGATCGGCCAGATCTACGCGATGTACGAGCAGCTCAAGCGCGACCGCTCGGTGATCGACTTCGAGGACGTGCTGCTGCTCACGGTCGGCATCCTCCAGGACCGGCACGACATCGCCGACCAGATCCGCAGCCAGTACCAGCACTTCGTGGTGGACGAGTACCAGGACGTCTCCCCGCTCCAGCAGCGGCTCCTCGACCTGTGGCTCGGCGACCGCGACAGCCTCTGCGTCGTCGGCGACGCCAGCCAGACCATCTACTCCTTCACCGGCGCCACCCCCGACCACCTGCTGAACTTCCGCACCCGGCACCCGAACGCCACGGTGGTCAAGCTCGTCCGCGACTACCGCTCCACCCCCCAGGTCGTCCACCTCGCCAACGGACTGCTCAGCCAGGCCCGCGGCCGCGCCGCCGAGCACCGCCTGGAACTGATCTCCCAGCGCGACCCCGGCCCCGAGCCCGGCTACACCGAGTACGCCGACGAGCCCGCCGAGGCCGAGGGCACCGCCCGCCGCATCCGCGACCTGATCGCCGCGGGCGTCCCGGCCGGCGAGATCGCCGTGCTCTACCGCATCAACGCCCAGTCCGAGGTCTACGAGCAGGCCCTCGCCGACGCCGGAGTGCCCTACCAGCTGCGCGGCGCCGAGCGCTTCTTCGAGCGCCAGGAGGTACGGGAGGCGGGCATCGCCCTGCGCGGCGCCGCCCGGGCCGGGGGCAACGACTCCCTCCTCGACGACGCCGAGGACCTGCCCTCCCAGGTCCGGGCCGTGCTCTCCACCAAGGGCTGGACCACGGAACCGCCCGCCGGCTCCGGCGCCGTCCGCGACCGCTGGGAGTCCCTCGCCGCCCTTGTCCGCCTCGCCGAGGACTTCGCCCGCGCCAAGAGCGGTGCCACGCTCTCGGACCTCGTCGCCGAACTCGACGAGCGGGCCGCCGCCCAGCACGCCCCGACCGTCCAGGGGGTCACCCTCGCCTCGCTGCACGCGGCGAAGGGCCTGGAGTGGGACGCCGTCTTCCTGGTCGGCCTCACCGAGGGCATGATGCCGATCACCTACGCCAAGACCGACGAGCAGGTCGAGGAGGAGCGACGCCTGCTGTACGTCGGGGTCACCCGCGCCCGGCTGCACCTCACGCTCTCCTGGGCGCTCTCCCGCTCCCCGGGCGGCCGCGCCTCCCGGCGCCCCACCCGGTTCCTCAAGGGACTGCGCCCCGGCTCCGGCGCTCTCGGCACGGGCAGCGCGGGCGCCGGCGGCTCCATCGAGCGGGGCGGGGCCGCCCGGCGCAAGCACCGTGGTCCGGTGCTCTGCCGCGTCTGCGGCGCCACGCTCACCGAAGCCGGCGAGATGAAGCTGATGCGCTGCGAGGACTGCCCCTCCGACATGGACGAGGCGCTCTACGAGCGGCTGCGCGACTGGCGCGCCGACCAGGCCAAGGAGCTCGGGCAGCCCGCGTACTGCGTGTTCACCGACAAGACGCTGATGGCGATCGCCGAGCGGATGCCGTCCACCGACGGCGAACTCGCCGGGATCTCCGGCGTCGGCGTCCGCAAGCTCGACCGCTTCGGGGCCGACGTCCTCGCCATCTGCGCGGGCGAAGAGCCAGGTGGGGAGCCTGGAGGAGACGACGAGGAGGACTCATGAAAACTCGTCGGAAAAATAGTTTGCGCACCCCCCGTCAAGCCCCATAGGTTCTTAACCACGGAAACAGCGGCTTCTTCGAAGCCCTGTCTTCGTGCTGTACTTGTCCAAATGAACATGAGGGTCCGGCTCACCCCGAGCCCTCCGAGACGCCGAGAGGAGGCGATTCCAGTGATCAGCAACATCAACAGCACCAACGTCAGCTTCGTCAGCACCGACAAAATGACCGATCGCTCGGTCGTCTCCGCCTGCTCGCTCGGCCTCTCTGGCTCGGCGTTCATTGGCAGCGGTCTTCCTGGCACCGGTCTGTCCGGCGCTGGTATGGCCGGCGCCGCCGCTGCCCTGCGGCCGGCCGCCGCCCTTGCGGGCCTGCTCGTCGTGGAGCGCGATGAGCGACCGACCAAGGCACTGGAAGCAGGAGTAGCAGCAGTCGAGGCCAAGGCCTATGACTTTGCGGCGACCGGTGCCGAAACCAAGCAGCAGACGACGCAGCACCACACGATGTGGGCCTTCCGTGGGCTCGAACCCTGGAGTGATCCAGCCTGATCGACGATCAGGCCGGCGCCTTCAGGGCCGCGGAACCCCACCCGGGATCCGCGGCCCTTCTGTTTGTCCCCGAACGGGGACGACGGAGCGAAGGGGCCTCGGGACCAGCAGAACCCGGTACCAGCCGAAACCCCGGCCAACAGGCCGGAACGACCAGACGAGGAAACACCACCGTGCAACTCGAAGCGCACGCCCCGTCCGTACCGCCTTCCGAAACGATCCCCCCGCCCGGCCTCACGGAGGACTCCACCTTGACCCCCCTCACCGCGCTCACCGCGCTCGACGACGCCATCGAGAACCTCGGCGTACCCGTCCCCTGCCGCTCGTTCGACCCGGAGGTCTTCTTCGCCGAGTCCCCGGCCGATGTCGAGTACGCCAAGTCCCTCTGCCGTACCTGCCCGCTGATGGAGGCCTGCCTCGCCGGCGCGAAGGAGCGGCGTGAGCCGTGGGGCGTCTGGGGCGGCGAGCTGTTCGTCCAGGGAGTCGTCGTGGCCCGCAAGCGGCCGCGTGGTCGCCCGCGCAAGAACCCGGTCGCGGCATGAACGTCACCGGAACCATCGACCGACCCCTCACGCACGATCCCCAGAAGCTGGCCCCGATGACCTCTTCCACCAGCGAGCCCTCCGGCTCCGCGACCCCAGACGTTTCCATCACCGGCGCGAACGCCTCGCGTCAGAACAGGACCCGTGAGATGCAACTCATCCCAGAAGCCCTGGCTCGTGCTCATATGCACGACCGCCTGCGGGAAGCCGACGCGGAACGCCAGGCCGTGCGCCTGGTCGCCGCCCGGCGGATGCAGCGGCGTGCCGAGCGCGTCTCCCTGCGCGCCCGCCGCGCGCTGGCCATGGCCGTCATGCACAGTCGAAACTAAAACCCGGGGGGGGGGGGGGGGAGAGGGCGGCCTCAGCCCCGGGGGGGGGGGGGGGCCCCGGGCGGGGGGCGGCCC
>NZ_JBHWBS010000015.1:91322-103826 GCF_042735655.1 Streptomyces sp. NPDC059567
CATTCCGAACGGACCGGCCCCCGCGGTGCGTTGCGGCGCGGCCCGGGCGCCACCGGACTATCGTCAGGAGGGTGAACGACGCCCCGCCCGTCAAGGAGCCCATCATCTGCTCCCGCTGCGGCAAGACCGCCGAGGAACTGCCGCTGACGTGGACCTGCTCGGTGGAGAACGGTGCCCGCCACTACCTCTGCGAGGACTGCGCCCGCGAGAACATCCGGTCCATCGAGGGCCGCCTCGACTCCTCCTGGTGGTGACGGCGGCCCCCGGGATCTCTCCCCGGCCCGCTCACTCGGCCGCGACGAAGCCCGGCAGCCACTCCTCCAGCTCGTCCCGCAGCCGCACCTTCGCGTTCAGCTGGCAGAGCACCCCGATGGTGCTCAACGTCACACGGTGTATCAGCAGATACGACGGCGGCAGGTTCAACTGCTTGCCCAGCTGGTGCGCGGGGGAGCGGGGGTCGGCGATCCGGGCGGCCTGGGTCCTGATCCATCCCCGGGTGAACCCGAACACCTCGGCCTCGGCCGGCTCGATGATCGGCAGCAGGTACTCGAGCACCGCGTCCGGGTCGAGAGCGATGGAGTCCTTGACGAACCCCTCCTCGCGGAGCAGCTCGTAGACCGTCTCGGCGTCGCCTTCCAGGGTCACCCGCAGACAGGTGCCGATCGTCTCCGGCAGCCCGCCCGGCAGCCGGTCCACGGTGCCGAAGTCCAGGACTCCGAGCCGCCAGCTCTCCGGACCCTCGTCCTCGTCGTCGGCGCCGGGGAGCAGCCGGAAGTTGCCCGGGTGCGGATCGGCATGCAGCAGCCCCGTGCGGGCAGGGCCGGAGAAGAGGAAGCGCGCCAGCAACTGGCCGGCCCGGTTCCGCTGCTCCTCGGTGCCGTCCGCGATCACCTCGGAGAGCGGGATCCCGTCGATCCACTCCGTCACCAGGACCTGCTCGCACTGGTGCACGACCTGCGGCACCACCACATCGGGATCGTCCTCGAACTCCTCGGCATGCTCCCGCTGGGCCTGGGCCTCAAGGCCGTAGTCCAGCTCCTCCGAGACACGGTCGCGCAGTTCGTTGATCAGCGGCTTGATGTCCATGCCGGGGATCAGCGGGCCCAGCAGCCGGGCGAACCGGCTCAGCTGCGTCAGATCCGAAAGCAGCGCCTCACCCGCCCCCGGGTACTGCACCTTCACCGCGACCTCACGGCCGTCGTGCCACACCGCCCGGTGCACCTGGCCGATGGAGGCCGCCGCCGCGGGCTTGTCCTCGAACTCCAGGAACAGCTCGCGCCACTCCTCGCCGAGCCGCTCCTCGAGCACCCCGTGCACCGTCCGCGTCGGCATCGGGGGCGCCGCCTCCTGGAGCTTGGTGAGCGCCGCCCGGTAGGGGCCCGCCACCTCCTCCGGCAGCGCCGACTCGAAGACGGACAGGGCCTGCCCGAACTTCATCGCCCCGCCCTTGAGCTCCCCGAGCACCTTGAACAGCTGCTCGGCCGTGCGCTGTTGCAGTTCGCGGGCGACGATCTCGGCGGACTTGCCGCCGATCCGCTTGCCCAGGCCCCAGGTGGCCCGTCCTGCGAAGCCCAGCGGCAACGCGGCCAACCTGGCGGTCCGGGTGACCGCCTTCCGGGGTAGATCAGACATACGCCCCTCCAAAACCCAGATCGCCGTGCCGCGCAGGGCGGTTACCCCGCCATTGTGTCGTGCGGGGTCGGGGCCCCCGCCTCATGCTCCCCCTCTTCGCGACGTGCGGCGCCGCACGGACACGCCGGGTGTGGCCGAATCCGCTCCACCCGCCACTCCAGGAGCGGCAGCGAGCACTCGAAGCGGGTCCCCGCGGCGGCGGGCAACTCGCCGTCCAGGAAGGCGAGGGCGTGGGCCGCGGCCAAGCCGGCGACGGCCGTCGCCAGACCCAGATCGCAGGCCGGCAGCGCGTGGGGTGCGCCCGAGCGCCACTGCGCCAGCATCCGGGGCCACACCGGCTCCCGGTCCGTCCGCGTCTCCTGTATGCACCCCGCGCAGGCAGTGCCGCCCGGCAGTACCAGCGGTCCGACGACCCCCGTGGCCTCCAGAACCCCCGCGTAGAGATGGGGAGTGCCCGTGGTGACCCAGCTCTCGGCGGGGACGGGATCGGGGACGTAGGCGGCGAGGCCGTCCCGGGGTGTCACCACCACGAGTGAGAGTCCGGGCTCGTGCCCGCTCTCACCCGGCTCGCGCCGCGCCGTCCGTGGTGCGCGGCCGCCCGGGGCCGACCGCGCCACGAGTCCGCGCGCCGCCACCGCCCGCCGTTCGCCGACAGCCCCGGCCGGCAGCCCGCCCGGCGACACCTCCCACGGCTCCACCGATCCGGAGTCCAGCACCTCCACCCGGCCCACCCCGGACGCCGAGAGCAGGGCGGCGACCGCCGCGCCGACCCGGCCGGCGCCTCGGACCTGGACGCGCAGCGCGCGCCGCGCGGCCAGTCTTCGTAACGCCCCGTCCGGCTCCCGGTGGATCACGGAGAGTGAGGCCAGATCGGCACGGAGAGGATCGAGCGCGCTGTTCGCCGGCGTGGCGCCACCGGCCTTTCCGGGCCGGCCGGCCGAGCCGTCCGCGATCAGCCCCGCCTCCGCCAGCCGCCCGAGCAGCCGCTCGAGCACCCCGTCCGGCAGTCCCAGCGCACGCGCCTCGCCCCGCAGTCTGTCCATGCCGCGGGTGCCGTCGAGCAGACCCAGCAGACTGCCGGTGGCCGTGTCGACCGGACCCAGCACCACCGCATGCGCGGGAGTGGCCCCGAACTGCACGCTCTGCAGATTCCGCCAGGCGCGCCGCAGCGCCGGTTTCAGCATCGGATGCATTTCCGCCCCCGTGATCTTGATCGGTCGTTCCTCTTCGCGTTCGGCCGTTCCCCGCGGCCGTCATCAGATTGCCCGGGAGTCGAGACGGACGCGGAAAGTTGTCCACAGGGGTGGGGTATTAATCATTCAAATGGTGCACGGTGTGACGGCATCACGGTCGAACCGTCCCGGAGGCGGGACTTCCCATGCTGACAGCGGGTAACGTCGGGGCCGTGCCCGCCGACCCACAGCGCAGCGTGACAAGCAAACCGCCCCGCGGCTCGGGGACGAGTGCGGTCGAGGTCCGCAGAAGCTCCCGGCGCAGCAGAACCGTCTCCGCCTACCGTGAGGGAGACCGGACCATCGTGCTCATCCCGGCCCGGATGTCCGAGGCGGAGGAGCAGCGCTGGGTGACGGTCATGCTGGACAAACTGGCCGCCCAGGAGAGCAAGCGGCTCCTCGGCGACAGCGAACTCACCGAGCGTGCGGAGCGGTTGTCCGAGCAGTACTTCGCCGGCCGGGCACGGCCGACGTCCGTGCGCTGGGTGACCAATCAGAACACCCGCTGGGGCTCCTGCACCCCCTCGGAAGGCAGCATCCGTCTCTCGCACCGACTCCAGGGGATGCCCGAGTACGTCGTCGACTACGTCCTCGTGCACGAGCTGGCCCATCTCCTCGTGCCGGGCCACGGCCCCCGGTTCTGGCGGCTGCTGGAGGCGTACCCGCGCACCGAACGGGCCCGCGGATACCTCGAAGGCGTGGTCGCCGCGGACCGGCTGCCGCATCTGCCCGCCGCACGCGGGGAGTAGCACCCCACTCGCCCCGCTCGTCAATCCTGTACCGAATGCGTACCAGCTTGGCTCAATGTCACGTGCAGCCGTTAGCCTGGCGCGACGCATTCACATTCGGGATGGGGGACGGTCGTTACGCATGGCCAGGGAATTCCAACGCGGCCACAAGGCCAAGATCAGTGATCTGACACCGGGGACCGATCTGTACGTCGGGGTGCAGATCTCCGCGCCCGGACTGACCTTCGACATCAGCTGTTTCGGCCTCGACGCCAATGAGCAGTTGTCGGACGACCGGTACTTCATCTTCTTCAATCAGCCGAAGTCGCCGGAGGAGTCCGTTCAGCTGCTCGGCGCGCAGTCGGGCGACACCGAGTCCTTCCGCGTCACGCTGGACCGCATTCCGGCGAACATCCACAAGCTGTCGTTCACCGCGACCATCGACGGTGCCGGCCAGATGTCGCAGATCGGCCCCGGCTACATCCGGATCGTGGCGGGCGGTGAAGAGGTCGTCCGCTACCCGTTCACGGGCGCCGAGTTCTCCACCGAGCGCGCCGTCATGCTCGGCGACTTCTACCTCAAGGACGTCTGGCGCTTCGCCGCCATCGGACAGGGCTTCGACGGCGGACTCGACGCGCTGCTGAAGAACTTCGGCGGCGAGGTCGCCGAGGAGCAGCCCGCCGCCCAGGCGCCGCAGGGAGCCCCCGGGTTCGCCCCGCCCCCGCAGGCCGCCGCCCCGCCGGCGTTCGGTGCGCCCGCCGCGCCCGCGCCAGCTCCGGCGCCGCAGGCCCCGGTCCAGCCGGTGCACGCGGCCCCCACCATGGCCGCGCCCATGACCCCGCCGGCTGCCCCCGCGCCCGCGCCGTCCCCGTACGGACAGCCGCAGCAGCCGTTGCCGCAGCAGCCCCAGCAGCCCCCGTTCGGGCAGGTCCCGGGCCAGGCCCCGCCGTACGGCCAGCCCGCGTACGGTCAGCCCGCCCCGGCGCCGTACGGACAGCCGCAGTTCGGCCAGCAGCCTCCCGGTACGCCTCCGGGGATGCCCCCGGGCCAGATGGGCGTCCCGCAGGGAGTGCCGGCCACCGGCGCCGGGCTCGCCGCCGCGCTCCAGCCGTACAAGGAGACCGCGACCGGCGCCCGCTGGACCCCGCAGAACCAGCAGCTCATGCGGGTCGACCTGCAGATGGGCGGCGTCCCCGTCCTCGCCCGCCAGGGCAGCATGGTCATGTACCAGGGCAAGGTCGACTTCAGCCACAAGGGAGCCGGGTTCACCGGCCGGATCGTCGGCAACGCCACCGGTCAGGAGATGCAGCTGATGCGCTGCACCGGCCGAGGCCAGGTCTTCCTCGCCGAGGAAGGCGCCCACCTCCACCCGATCGAGCTCCAGGGCGACGGCATCTGCGTCTCCGCGGAGAACGTGCTCGCCTTCGACGAGTCCCTCCAGTACGAAGTACGGAGGGTCGAGGGTCACGGCATCCCCGGCGGCGCCCTGTTCACCATGCAGTTCCAGGGCACCGGCACCGTCGTCGTCAAGACGCACGGCATCCCGGTCGTCCTGCCCGTCACGCCGACCACCTTCGCCGACTGCAACGCCGTCGTCGCCTGGTCGTCCGCGTCGCAGGTGATCCTCTCCAGCCAGGTCCGGCTGCGCCGCAACGCGTACCCCGGACACAGCGGGGAGACGGTCAACCTCCAGTTCCGGGGCGCCCCCGGCAACTTCATCGTCGTCCAGCCGTACGAGGTCTGAGGGAGCCCGACACATGAACCAGCAACTCGCGGGCTTCGCCCCGACCCCGATGGCGGCCCGGATGGAGAACCACGGCCGCACGATGCTCAAGGTCGCCATGGCCTCCGGCCAGGACCTCTACGCGCGCACCGGCTCGATGGTCGCCTACGAGGGCTTCGTCACCTACGAGCCCAACCCGCCCGCCGCCCGCCAGGTCGCCCAGCAGTGGGTCACCGGCGAGGGCGCGCCCATCATGAAGTGCTCGGGCGACGGCCTGCTCTACCTCGCCGACTACGGCGCGGACGTCGTCGTGATCAACCTCAACAACGACTCGCTGTCGGTCAACGGCACCAACCTGCTGGCCTTCGACGCCCACCTCCAGTGGGGCGTCGAGAAGGTCAAGGGTCTCGCCAAGTTCGCCGGCCAGGGCCTGTTCAACGTCGAGATCGCGGGCACCGGCTGGGTCGCCCTGACCTCGCGCGGCACGCCCATCGTCGTCGACTGCGGCCGCGGCGAGGACGAGACGTACGTCGACCCCGACGCGCTCGTCGCCTGGTCGCCGGCGCTCAAGGTCAAGGGCAAGCGCAGCTTCAAGGCCTCCTCCCTGATCGGGCGGGGCAGCGGCGAGGCGTACCAGATGGCCTTCTCCGGCCAGGGCATCGTCGTCGTACAGCCGAGCGAGGACAGCACCGACCGCCTGCGGATCCGGGGCTGAGGGGGAGCGAGAACACACCATGCAGAGCCCGCTTTTCAACTACGCCGAGCAGCAGAGCCAGGAACGGTACGTCATCCAGAACCCGCAGCTGCTGCGGGTCGCCCTGAACGGCTCGGACGACATCCTCGCCCGCAAGGGCGCCATGGTCGCCTACCAGGGCCTCGTCGACTTCGACGGCGAGTACAAGACGCCCAGCCAGCGACGGGCCCAGGCCCGGACCGGTGAGGGTCTCGACCTCATGCGCTGCTCCGGCCAGGGCACGGTCTACTTCGCCAACCTCGCCCAGTACATCCACGTCGTGGAGGTCGAGCAGGAGGGCATGACCGTCGACAGCGCCTACGTCCTGGCGCTGGACTCGACCCTCAACACCGAGGTCATCGCCGTGGACAGCCAGTACGGCATCTCCGGCTCCGGCAAGTACCAGCTGAACATCTCCGGCCGCGGCAAGGTCGCCCTGATGACCTCCGGTCAGCCGCTGATGATGCACGTCACCCCGGACAAGTACGTCAACGTCGACGCGGACGCGATCGTCGCCTGGTCCACCGGGCTGCGAGTGCAGATGCAGGCGCAGACGCACAACTCCAGCATCCGCCGCCGCCGTGGCGACACGGGTGAGGGCTGGGAGCTCAGCTTCCTCGGACAGGGCTTCGCCCTCGTCCAGCCCAGCGAGGTCATGCCGCCGCAGAACGCCGCCATCGGCCAGGGCATCGCCGCCCAGTTCGGTGCGGGCCAGCACGGCTCGCACGCGCAGAACCAGAACAACGCCTGGAACTGACGCGCCGGGAACCGGACACAGGTAAGGGGCGGCCTCCCTGGAGGCCGCCCCTTACCCATGCTCTAGAGGCGGGCGCGGGTGCCCTCCAGCAGCCGGACCACCGAGGTGTCGGCCACGGACGCCACCTCGTCGTACGCGAACCAGCGCAGGTCCAGCGACTCCTCGCTGATGGCCTCCACCGCACCGGCCGGTGCCAGCGCCGCGTACTGCACGTCCAGATGCCAGTGACACGGCGCCGGGATCGGATGCCGGTCGAGCCGCACGGGGCCACCGGGCAGCAGCGTGAGGCCCGGGATGCCGGACTCCTCCGTCGCCTCCCGAAGCGCCGCGTCCGCCAGCGTCGCGTCACCCGGCTCGCAGTGGCCGCCCATCTGCAGCCACATGCCGAGTTTCTTGTGCAGCGTCAGGAGAACCCGCCCGCGCTCCGGGTCCACCACCAGCGCACTGGCCGTCAGATGCCCGGCCTCGCAGGCCTTCCACATCCCGTCCTCATGCGCCGCGAGGTGGTCCAGATAGGTCTGGCGCAGCTCATCCTGCGCCCCGTTCGACCCGTACGCCTTGAGTACGAGAACGGCGTCGTCGTGCAGGCTCACTTGGCGCCGTCGTCCTTGCCCTCGTCGTCGCCGTCACCGCGGGCCGCCTCGCCCAGCATCTTGTCGATCTCCGAGAAGTCGAGATGCTCGCGGTGGACGAAGCCGTCCGGGTCGTCCAGGTCGGACGCCGTCGGCAGCATGTCCGGGTGCTCCCACAGGTCGTCGCGGCCGTCGACACCGCGCGCGTCCGTGAGCGAGGCCCACAGCCGGGAGGCGTCCCGCAGCCGGCGCGGACGCAGTTCGAGACCGATCAGCGTCGCGAAGGTCTGCTCGGCGGGACCGCCGCTCGCCCGGCGTCGGCGCAGCGTCTCGCGCAGCGCGTCCGCCGAGGTCAGCCGGGACTTCGCGGCCTCGTGGACCACCGCGTCCACCCAGCCCTCGACCAGCGCGAGCGCCGTCTCCAGGCGGGCCAGAGCGGCCTTCTGCTCCGGCGTGTCCTCGGGCTGGAACATGCCCTGCTGCAGCGCCTCCTGAAGCTGCTCCGGGTGCGTCGGGTCGAGCTGACCCACCGCCTCCTCCAGCTTCGAGGTGTCGACCTTGATCCCTCGGGCGTAGCCCTCGACCGCGCCGAACAGATGCGAGCGCAGCCACGGCACATGGGCGAAGAGCCGCTGGTGGGCGGCCTCGCGCAGGGCCAGGTACAGCCGCACCTCGTCCTTGGGGACACCCAGGTCCTTGCCGAAGGACTCGATGTTCAGCGGAAGCAGCGCCGCCTTGCCGGCCGGGCCCAGCGGCAGGCCGACATCGGTCGAACCGACGACCTCGCCCGCGAGCGCGCCGACGGCCTGCCCGATCTGCTGACCGAACATCGCGCCGCCCATGGAGCGCATCATGCCGATCAGCGGGCCCGCCATGGCCTGCATCTCCTCGGGCAGCACATCACCCATCGCCGCGCCGACCCGCTCGGCCACCGGGTCCACCAGCTGCTGCCAGGCCGGGAGCGTCGCCTCGACCCACTCCGCGCGGCTCCACGCCACGGACGTGCTCGCCCCCGAGGGCAGCGAGGTCACACCGTCCAGCCACAGGTCGGCCAGGCGCACGGCCTCCTCGACCGCCGCCTTCTCCGCCGGACCCACACTGGCGTCCTTGGTGCCGTCGGGCGTGCCCTGTGCGACCACCTGGCGGGCGATCTGCTTGGCCATGTCCCAGTTCACGGGACCGCCCTCGTACGAGAGCATCTGGCCGAGCTGCTGGAACGCCGCGCCCAGGTCGTTGGGGTTCAGCGAGCCGAACATCGCGGCGAACGGATTGTCCGCCCCACCGGGACCGCCCATGCCCGGCAGACCGCCGAAGCCGAACGGATTGGCCCCGAACGGGTTCTCACCGCCCTGGCCACCGGACCCCTGGCCACCTCCGGCGGGGTCCTTCTTCTTGCCTTCGTCGCCGTTCTCCGGCTCCTCCGGCGGAAGGCCGAATCCGAATGGGGTGTCACTCACAGGTTTCCTCGGCTCGTAGGGCCGCCGGCTTCCTGCCGACGGCGACTGCCCGCTACACACCACCAGCGTAGACATCCGGGCCGGATATGGGCTCGGTGCTCCGCCGGGCCGTGGCCTGCGGCAGGATGGACGCCACCTGGTACGTACGCGTCATTCGTGTACGTACTGAAGACAACCGCTGGAGACGCCCGGTGAGTTCCCCAGATCCTCAGGTTCGCGCAGCGCGAAACATCTCGACCCGGCCTGCCGGGCGCGGCCCCGTGGTCGCGGTCACGGGCGCCGCCTCAGGAGTCGGCGACCTGCTGACCAGGCGCCTTGCCGCCTCGGAGGAGATCAAGCAGGTCATCGCGATCGACGAGCGCCGCGGCGAGGTCTCCGAGGCGCAGTGGCACATCCTCGACGTCCGCGACCCGGCGATCGCCGAGAAGCTGCGGGGCGCCGACGTCGTCGTGCACCTGGCCGTCGACCTCGACCTGGAGTCGGACGCCGCCGCCCGAACGGCCTACAACGTGCGCGGCGCCCAGACCGTCCTCACCGCCGCCGCGGCGGCGGGGGTCCACCGGGTGGTGCTCTGCACCTCCGCGATGGTCTACGGCGCGCTGCCCGACAACGACATCCCGCTCTCCGAGGACGCCGAGCTGCGGGCGACCGCGGAGGCGACCGGCGTCGGAGACCTGCTGGAGATCGAGCGGCTCGGCCGCCGCGCGCCCCGCGCCCACCCGGGGCTGCACGTCACCGTGGTCAGGCCCGCGGTGCTGGTCGGCGGCACGGACACGGCCCTGACCCGCTACTTCGAGTCGCCGCGGCTGCTCGTCGTCGCCGGCTCCCGCCCCACCTGGCAGTTCTGCCACGTCGACGACCTGGTCAGCGCGCTGGAGTACGCGGCCCTGGAGAAGGTCGACGGCGAGTTCGCGGTCGGCTGCGACGGATGGCTGGAGCAGGAGGAGGTCGAGGAGCTCTCCGGGATCCGGCGCATGGAGCTGCCCTCCGCGGTCGCCCTCGGAGCGGCGGCCCGGCTGCACCGGATCGGGCTCACGCCCTCCCCGGCGGGGGACCTGGCGTACACCATGCACCCCTGGGTGGTCAGCGTCGGGCGGCTGCACGACGCCGGCTGGCGGCCGCGGTGGACCAACGAGGAGGTGCTCGCCGCGCTGCTGGAGGAGGTCGAGGGCCGGCACACGGTCGCGGGCCGCCGCCTCGGCCGCAAGGACGCGACGGCGGCGGGCGCGGCCGGTGCGACGGTGGCGCTGCTGGGCACGGCGGCGCTCGTGCGGCAGATGCGGAAGCGGCGCGGCATGTAGGACCCTCCTACGGAGGGTCCGTCCCACCGGTCGAAAGCGCTATTCCGGGATGTCCGTGCGGTACGGCACCATGGGCTCCATGGCACGCACCCATGACCACCCCGGCGAGCAGGTCGCAGCCGACCCGATCAAGCTGCTCGCGATCCGTGACACCCCGCTCTCCGTCGACGAGGTCTTCCGGGCCGTCGGCGACGACGCGGCCGGGGGCACGACCCTCTTCGTGGGCACCGTGCGCAACCACGACGGCGGCGCGGACGTCGACGCGCTCGGGTACTCCAGCCACCCGTCCGCCGAGGCCGAGCTGCGCCGGGTCGCCGAGAAGGTCGTCGCCGACTACCCCGTCCGTGCGCTGGCCGCCGTCCACCGGGTGGGCGATCTGCAGGTGGGCGACCTCGCGGTCGTCGTCGCGGTCTCCTGCCCCCACCGCGGCGAGGCCTTCGAGGCCTGCCGCAAGCTGATCGACGACCTCAAGCACGAGGTCCCCATCTGGAAGCACCAGACCTTCTCCGACGGCACGGAGGAGTGGGTCGGCTCCTGCTGAGCGCTCACCCCAGGTCTGGGGGTCCCCCCGGACGAAGTCTGGGGGAGGGTCGGCTCCTGCTGAGCGCTCACCCCAGGTCTGGGGGTCCCCCCGGACGAAGTCTGGGGGAGGGTGGGCTCCTGCTGAGCGCTCACCCCGGGTAGGCGTTCAGAGTCCTTGGCAAGGCGCCGCGCCGACGTCGTGTAGTCGAACGCCCCGATTTGCGTAACCGCCCCCCTGGCAGCAGCGTTGAAGCTGCAGATCGTTAGTCTGCTGATCGGCCGGGTCCCGGCCGATTGCGGTCGCTCATTGGGGATGGGAGGTCGGGATGGCAGCGCTCGCCTGGTTGCTTATTCCGCTTTTCGCAGTCGTCGGCGCGGCGATATGGGGAAGCTGGGCCCAAAGGAACAAGACCACCGGGGACGTGGCCGAGCTCGCCGGCTACGCACGGTTCCGGGACGCGATGGAGCGTTCCCACTCCGGTATCGCGGACACCGACCCTCAGATGACCGCGGCGACCTCGCCGTCCCCCGTACGCAGTAGCCACGTCTCCGGCTGATCTCCCACCGCCGGCCGCCTCGTACGGACCCGCCCCACAGGTGCACTCACAGACCGGTCCCGTACTGTCGTTCCATGCCACGCCGCACCGCGACGATGCTCGCCTCCACCCTGGTCCTGATCACTCTGCTCTGTGTGGGCGTCCTGGTGCCGGTGCCGTACGCGGAGATGAGCCCCGGTCCGACGGTCAACACCCTCGGGGAGGCCCGCGGCGAGCCCGTCCTCCAGATCTCGGGTCACCAGACGTACCCCACCGACGGGAATCTCAACATGACGACGGTCCGCGTCACGAGTGCGGACTACCGCATGAACGTGGTCGAGGCCGTCTACGGCTGGCTCGCCCACGACAACGTGGTGGTCCCCAAGGAGACCCTCTATCCGGACGGCAAGACGGAGGAGGAGTCGAGCCAGGAGAACGCCGAGGAGTTCTCCCAGTCCCAGGAGAGCGCCAAGGTCGCCGCCCTCAACGAGTTGAAGATCCCGGTGACCACCCGGGTCGTCGTCGCCACCGTCGTGAAGGACAGCCCGGCCCAGGGCGAGCTGCACGCCGGGGACGTCATCAAGTCCGTCGACGGTGTCGCCGTGAAGGAGCCGGGTGACGTCGCCGAGCAGGTGACCAAGCGCAAGCCGGGCGACCCGGTCGAGTTCACGATCGTCCCCGCCAAGGAGGCGGCCGCGGCCGAGAAGGCCGGCAAGGAGCCCACCGCGACCGAGAAGGTCACGATCACCACGGTCAAGTCCCAGGAGGGCGACCGGGCGATCGTCGGCATCCAGGCCGGCACCGACCACGTCTTCCCGTTCACCATCGACATCAAGCTCGCCGACGTCGGCGGCCCCAGCGCCGGTCTGATGTTCGCGCTCGGCATCGTCGACAAGCTGACGCCCGAGAGCCTCACCGACGGCAAGTTCATCGCCGGCACCGGCACCATCGACGAGAAGGGCAAGGTCGGCCCGATCGGCGGCATCGAGATGAAGCTGGTCGGCGCGCGCAACGCGGGCGCCGAGTACTTCCTCACCCCGGCCGACAACTGCGAGGCCGCCGCCTCCGACATCCCCGACGGCCTCACCCTCATCAAGGTGGACACCATCGACGACGCGACGAAGTCGCTGGAGAAGCTCCGCAAGGGCGACACGAAGAGCCTGCCCAGCTGCTCCAAGAGCTAGGGCCTCTCGTTTGGATCTTGCCGGGCTCGCGTGCCCTGGTGCCTGATCCGGCCTGATCCAAACGAAAGACCCTAGATCGCGTCCCAGGACGCGCGCGTGAAGGGGGCGCCTCGGTCGTCGACCGGGG
>NZ_JBHWBS010000016.1:0-53997 GCF_042735655.1 Streptomyces sp. NPDC059567
CACGTCACAATCTCCCCGCGTTGTGGGGGGGCTAGCCGGGGCCCTGTGACCCGCCCACAACATCTCTCTCCCCGCGGCCCGGGGGGGCGGGCCCCCCCCCCCCGGCCCCCGTCACCATGAGCACCCGGGTCCGCCTGGGCGTCGGCACGCTGCGGCGCCCGCGGGGTTGGCGCCGCAGCGCCGCCGGCTCACGCCCGTCCGCGGGCCGCGGTTCTAGCTCGCCTTCGGCGATTCTCGGGATGTCGGGGTCTCCTCCGGCGACGGCTCGTCCGTCTTCGGTGGCTCCGGGCGCTCCCCGCGGAGTTCTTCCGGCAGTTCGTCCGGTGGGTCGCCGAGCGTCGCCGCCGCCTTGCGGGCCTTCGGGGCCAGCAGGGGCGAGAAGTCCGGGTTGATCCGCAGCGCCTCCGCCAGGTGGCGGCGGGCCGGGCCGTACTCCTCCACCGCCCGCTCGATCTCGCCCCGGTGGTACGCGAACAGCGCGCTCCGCAGCCCCTCGTCCGTCGCCCGCTTCGCGTACTCCAGCGCCTCCTTCGGCTCCCCCGAGCGGTACAGCGCCCACCCCAGCGCGTCCGCCACCTGCACCGACCGGTGCCCCCGCGCCCACTCCGCCCTCAGCCGCCGTACCGCCGCGCCCGGGTCGCCGTGGTCCGCCTCGAACAGGCCCAGGACCGCCTCCGCGTTGACCCACGTCCGCGTCCGCAGCAGGTCGTACTGGCTCCGCGCGTCCCCGTCCAGGCCCAGCGACTGGTAGAGCTCGCCCGCCTCCAGGACGTACTCCGGCAGCGGCAGCCGCGCCAGCGCCGCCCGGTAGCCGAGGACCGCCTCGTCCGTGCGGCCGAGCGCCGCGAGCGCCCGGGCCCGGCCGGCCAGCGAAGGGCCGTGGTCCCCTACGAGCGCCAGGGCCTTCCCGTACTCCGTGAGCGCCTCCTCCGGCTCCCCCCGCTCCCAGGCCAGATCGCCGAGCCGGGACAGCGCCGCCGCCTTCTCCGCGCCCGACTCCGCCTGTCCCACCGCGTCGAGCGCGGCCGCCGCCGCGTCCTCCCGCCAGCCCCGGTCGCGGTACATCTGCGCCGTCCGCGCGCTGACCGCCCCGCCCGTGCGCAGCTCCTCCAGCGTGGAGAGCGCCTTCCGGGCGGACTCGTACTCCCCGAGCCCGTTGTACGCGTCGATCAGCAGCGGGTACGCCGACCAGCGCTTCGGCTCCTCCTTGCGGACCGCCTCGCCCCAGGTCCGCGCCGTCCGCCAGTCGCCCCGCGCGTTGGCCAGGGCGCCGAGCCCCAGCTGCGCGTCGAGGTTCCCGCGCGCGGCCGGCCGCACCTCCAGCGAGCGCTTCAGCGCACGCTCCGCCCGCGGGTAGTACGTCGTGTCGCCGAGCCGCGTACCCCGTTCCGTGTACGCCGCCCCCAGCACGGCCCAGGACGCCTCGTCCTTCGGATGCTTCTTCAGCCACTTCTCGCGGTCGGCGATCAGCGCGCCCAGGTCGGGCAGCGAGGCCGGCGCGCCCGCGTTCGCCGCGAGCACCGCACGCTCAGCGGGACCGGGGGCGGGCGGCTTCCCGTCGCCGAACAGACCGGGAGCGAGATCGGGGGCGTACAGCAGTGCCGTCGCCGCGAGCACCGCGCCCACCCCGGCGGCCAGGACCGACCTCGACACGTTCTCCGTCTTCATGCCGCTCACTGTGCGCCTGTACGAAGAGCACACGAAGCGCCCACTCCGGCGGGTTCACACCGATGGCCCCGGCTGCCACGCTGGACGCATGGACGATCTTCTGACGCGGCTCCACGCGGAACTGCGCGCGGGCCTGCCCGCCGAGGCGCTGATCACCGACCCGGACGTCACCGCTTCCTACTCCCACGACATGGCGAGCTTCTGTACGGCCGGTACCCCCGCGGCCGTCGTGCTCCCGCGCACCGTCGAGCAGGTCCAGCACATCATGCGGACCGCGACCGCGCTGCGCGTCCCGGTCGTCCCCCAGGGCGCGCGCACCGGTCTGTCCGGCGCCGCGAACGCCTCCGAGGGCTGCATCGTGCTGTCGCTCGTCAAGATGGACCGGATCCTGGAGATCAGCCCGGTCGACCGGATCGCCGTCGTCGAGCCGGGCGTCGTGAACGCCGTCCTGTCCCGCGCCGTGAACGAGCACGGTCTGTACTACCCGCCGGACCCGTCCAGCTGGGAGATGTGCACGATCGGCGGGAACATCGGCACCGCGTCCGGCGGTCTGTGCTGTGTGAAGTACGGGGTGACGGCGGAGTACGTCCTCGGTCTGGACGTCGTCCTCGCCGACGGGCGGCTGATGTCGACCGGCCGGCGTACCGCCAAGGGCGTCGCCGGATACGACCTGACCCGGCTCTTCGTCGGCTCGGAAGGCAGTCTCGGCATCGTTGTCGGTGCGACCCTCGCGCTCCGGCCGCGGCCTCCCGTACAGCTCGCGCTCGCCGCCGAGTTCCCCTCCGCGGCAGCCGCCTGCGACGCCGTCTGCGCGATCATGGAGCGCGGCCACACGCCCTCGCTGCTCGAACTCATGGACGGCACCACCATCCGCGCCGTCAACAGGATGGCGAACATGGGGCTCCCCGACACCACCGAGGCCCTGTTGCTGTGCGCCTTCGACACCCCGGACCCGGCCGCCGACCTGGCCGCCGTCGGGGAGCTGTGCGCGGCGGCGGGGGCCACCGAGGTCGTCCCCGCCGAGGACGCCGCCGAGTCCGAACTCCTCCTCCAGGCGCGCCGGCTGTCGCTGACCGCCCTGGAGACGATCAAGTCCGCGACGATGATCGACGACGTGTGCGTGCCGCGCACCAAGCTGGCCGCGATGCTCGACGGCACCTCCGCCATCGCGGAGAAGTACGACCTGACCATCGGCGTCTGCGCGCACGCGGGTGACGGCAACACCCACCCCGTCGTCTGCTTCGACCAGGCGGACGAGGACGAGTCGCGCCGGGCGCGGGAGTCCTTCGACGAGATCATGGCCCTCGGTCTGGAGCTGGGCGGCACGATCACCGGTGAGCACGGTGTGGGTGTGCTGAAGAAGGAGTGGCTGGCGCGGGAGTTGGGGCCGGTGGGCGTGGAGATGCAGCGGGCCATCAAGCGGACCTTCGACCCGCTGGGGATCCTCAACCCCGGAAAGCTGTTCTGACGCCGGCACCCTCCCGGGTGTCGACACCCCCTCACACCTCACCGTCCTGGGACTCGTCCGACGGCCACGGGTCGCGCAGCCACAGGTCGTCGGCGACCGAGGTGGTGGCGAGCAGTTCGGCCAGGCCGTCGTCGATCCCGAGCTGCTCGGACTCGGTGCCCGGCGGAACGGCGCGCAGGGTCCGCTCCAGCCACGCGGACACCTGCGCGGACGGCGCTTCGAGCAGCGCGTCGCCGTCGGGGGAGGAGAGCGCGATCAGGACGACGTTGCGCCCGTCGACCTTGGTGGGCCAGATACGGACGTCCCCGTGGCCGCACGGCCGGAAGACGCCCTCGACGAGCAGCTCGCGGGCGAACGTCCAGTTGACCGGGTGGTCCGAGCCGATGTGGAAGGTGATGTGCACGGCGTACGGGTCGTCGGTGCGGTACGCGAGCCGGGCGGGCACGGGGATGGAGCGCTCGGGGGAGAGCACCAGCTTCAGCTCCAGCTCCCGCTCGACCACGGTGTTCTCGGTGTTCTGCATGGCGTGACGTCCTCTCCGGTCCGGGGCCCCGGGTGGGCCCGCACCCGAAGAGAGCGCGGTCGTGGCCGCCCATTACGCGACTTCGGAGAAGTTTTTCGAGGAGATTTTCGCGAGGATCCGGCAGGATCGTCGGCCCGAGCGTGACGGTGAGTGGCGGGATCCGTGGGTATGTCGCTCGAAGGCGGGTTTCTCACGGCCACGTTCTTCCCGCGGCACCGTTCTTCGTTACTGTCCTCCTTGGGCCGGCAGGCCCGATGTCGTAGAAGCGTTGTCACGGAACGGAGTCGGGGCAGTGGCTACTCCTCCTGGAGCCGGCGGGGAGGTACCTCAGGCCGGGTACTACCCGGACCCGTCCATTCCCGGATACATCCGGTACTGGAACGGGGGCGCCTGGGTGCCCGGGACGAGCCGTCCCGCGCCCAAGGAGGGCGAGGCGCCGCCGGCCGCCCCGGCCGGGGTGATGCCCGCGGGGCCGGCGCTGGCCCCGAACCCCTCGCCCGCGCCCGTGGTTCCGTCCACCCCGGTGCCCGCCGTGGAGGAGACGGGACCCGTCTTCCTGGACGAGGAGCCGGTCGCCGAGACGCGGCCCGAGCCGGCCTCGGCCTGGCAGGCGGACGTCTCACGGCAGACCGGCTTCGGCGGCGACCGGGACCAGCGGGTCTCGTGGGGCGCCCCGGAGGCGGAGCCCGCAGCCGCGACGCCGGCCGCGCAGGACCCTCGCGTGGCCGCCTCCCGGACGTCTGACCCCGAGCCCGCCCCCACGCCCGCCGCGCGCCCCGCGACCACGTCGCCGGCGCGACTCGGCGGCATGCCCGTCACGCCGGCTCCGGCCGCCGATCCGACGGGCGGCGCGCTGCCCGGCGTACGGCAGCCGCAGGCGGAGGGGACCATGACGATCCGTTCCCTCGCGCCGCAGGGCGGGCAGGCGGCCCCGTCGGCCCGTGCGCCCCAGGGCGCCCAGGCGCTGCAGGCCCCGCACGGCACCCAGGACGCCTCCGGCGCACAGAGCCCGCAAGGTCCGCAGGCCCTCAGGTCCCCGCAGGGCCCGCAGGCCCCGCTCCCGCACGTTCCCGGCCAGCCCCAGCCCCAGCCCCAGGCCGCGCCGGCCCCCACTCCCGCCGCTCCGGCGCCGGTCACCACCGGCCCCGGCGGCGGCGCCCCCTCCTGGCCGCAGCAGGTGCAGCAGCTCGCGCAGTCCGCGCCCGGCGCGGCGAGCCCCCGGGCCGAGGCCGAGCAGCCCGTCCTCCCCTGGAAGCCGCCCGTCGAGGACCCGTTCCTGCAGGCCGCCCGGGCGCAGGCCGCCGCCCGCCCCGCCGGACTCGGAAAGCGCCTCGTCGCCCGGCTCGTCGACACCCTCGTCCTCGGCGCGCTCGTCGGAGGGGCGTCGTTCCCCTTCGTGACCCAGGCGCTCGACCACATCGACGCCAAGATCGAGGCGGCCAAGCAGACCGGGACCACGGTCCAGGTCTGGCTCCTGGACGGCACGACCTCGCTCAACTTCGGGATCGCGCTCGCCGCCCTGCTCGTCATCGGTGTGCTGTACGAGGCGCTGCCCACCGCCAAGTGGGGTCGCACGCTCGGCAAGAAGCTCTGCGGTCTCCAGGTGCGGGACATCGAGGCGCACGAGCCGCCGACGTTCGGCGCGGCCCTGCGGCGCTGGCTCGTCTACAGCGTCCTCGGGCTTCTGGTCCTCGGCGTCCTCAACGTCCTCTGGTGCCTCTTCGACCGGCCCTGGCGTCAGTGCTGGCACGACAAGGCGGCTCACACGTTCGTGGCGCGCTAGGCCGAGGGGCCCGTACGGCGGTCGCTCGAACGGGCGGCGATTCCTTGCGGGGCCGTGGCTCGCGGGATGCACTGCCCCCATGAGCAACGACCAGCCGACGCCCGGCCAGCCGCCCGAGGACGACCCGTTCCTCAAGAAGCCGCAGGAGCCCACGCCGCCGTCGGCGGGCTCTCCGCCAGGGGGCGGCGGCCAGCCGCCCCCCGAAGGACCGCCGCCGGGAGGTCCCCCGCCCGAGGGGCCGCCGCCCGGAGGACCGCCGCCCGGGGGGCCTCCGGGCGGCTCCCCGTACGACAACGCGCCGCCGCCGCCCCCGCCGTACGGCTCCCAGCCCTACAGCGGCGGGGGTGCCTACGGCGGCGCGGACCCGCTCGCAGGGATGCCGCCGCTCGCCGACTCCGGCAAGCGCATCCTCGCGAGGATCATCGACTGGCTGATCGTCGCCATTCCGCTCGCGATCATCGGCATTCCGTTCAACGTGTACGACCGGGCGACCGACGGCGACGACTTCGGTGACACCATCACCGCGACCAGCACCGGCACCGGCCTCGTCTTCCAGCTCATCACCATCGTGGCGTTCGTCGCGTACGACACCGTGATGGTGGCGAAGGACGGCCAGACCCTCGGCAAGAAGTGGTTGAAGCTGCGGGTCGCGATGCTCAACGACGGCTCCACACCGCCGATGAACGCCTCGCTGATCCGCGCCGTCGTGCTGTGGCTGCCGGCGCTGATCTGCTGCGCCTGCCTGTGGCCGCTGCTCCTGCTGATCCTGATCCTGGTCGACAAGCCCTACAAGCAGGGCCTGCACGACAAGGCCGCCAAGACCGTGGTGGTGTCCGTGCCGCAGTAGCGACGGAACAGCCTCACGAACCGATCCGGGTATCGACCCCCGCGCCCACCGGCGCGGCCGGTACCCGGATCTCGTCGTTCCGGGGGAGGGGCGGTACGGGTGCGACGGTCGCCTTGCGGTGCACGGGCATCGTCACCGTGACCAGCAGCCCGAGAAGCAGTCCCGCGGCGCTGATGACGACGATCCCCAGCGCGGTCGTGGTGCGGGACAGCAGCAGCAGGGCGACGGTCGAGAAGACGACGGTGGCCGAACCATAGGCGAGCTGTGCGGCGTTCGGACGCGGCATGACGGGTACCGTCCCTCGAAGCATCGGCGGGTCGCACTCGCGAGCGACTCTACGACGGTGGATGCCCGAGCGAAACGGGTAGTAAGCGTGACCTAACCCACGGTACGGATGCACGGGGGGCGCATGGAGTCATCGGTGCCGCCAACCACCCCGCAGGGTGCGCCTGGTGGACGTCCGGATAACGGAAATCGACTCCTGCATAGTGCAGTTGGCCTGCTCAAGTCAAGGTCTGTCTTTTCTCGCGTAACTCCGGTCGAATGTCGTCACTTGTGACGCGCGACCCCGCCCGCGGACACCCCACCCTCGGTCCGTGCGGTCGTGGGCGCCGGGGAGGAATCATCAAGTGACCAACAGACGACGGGCGATCAGAGCGTCCGCAGTCGTCGTGGCGCTCGCGGCCACCGCCGCCAGCGCCTCGGCTTTCGCCACCGCATGGGCCGACGACAGGGGCCCGGGGGCACCGGCCGGCATCGAGCGTCAGGACCCGGCTCCGGGTGCCGGCGTCGACAAGACGGCGGTCGACCACGACCTCGAGGGCCCCTACAGCAAGCAGCAGGAGCAGCAGCGCAAGGCTGCCCTGGAGCAGGTGCTGAGCGGCGAGACCAAGGTCGAGCGCCGCGGTGGTTCCCAGGTCGTGAAGCTCGACAGCAAGAAGTACGTCGAGCTGGGCCGTGAGAAGACCGACAAGATCTTCACGATCCTCGTCGAGTTCGGCGACAAGGTGGACAACACCACCCTGGTCGACCGCGCCGACGACGACACGACCGAGCCGAAGCCGAAGTTCGGCGGCACGCCCGGCCCGCTGCACAACCAGATAGCCGAGCCGGACCGTGCGAAGGACAACTCCACGGCCTGGCAGAAGGACTACAACCAGCAGCACTTCCAGGACCTGTACTTCGGCACCGGCAAGGACAAGAAGGGCCAGCCGAAGCAGTCCCTGAAGACCTACTACGAGAAGACCTCCTCGGGCCGGTACTCGGTCGAGGGCGGCGTCTCGGACTGGGTCAAGGTCGAGTACAACGAGGCCCGTTACGGCTCGAACTACTGCGGCAACAGCAACTGCGCCAACGTCTGGGACGCCGTCCGCGACGGTGTCACCGCGTGGACCGCCGACCAGAAGGCCAAGGGCCGTACCGACGCCCAGATCAAGGCCGACATCGCGCAGTACGACCAGTGGGACCGGTACGACTTCGACGCCGACGGCAACTTCAACGAGGCCGACGGCTACATCGACCACTTCCAGATCGTCCACGCCGGTGAGGACGAGTCCGCGGGCGGCGGCGCCCAGGGCTCCGACGCCCTGTGGGCCCACCGCTGGTACGCGTACGGCACGGACGCGGGCAAGACCGGCCCGTCGCACAACAAGTCCGGCGGCACGCAGGTCGGCAACACCGGCATCTGGGTCGGCGACTACACGATGCAGCCCGAGAACGGCGGCCTCGGCGTCTTCGCCCACGAGTACGGCCACGACCTGGGTCTGCCCGACCTGTACGACACCTCGGGCAAGCCGGGCGCCGAGAACTCGACCGGCTTCTGGTCCCTGATGTCCTCCGGTTCCTGGCTCGGCCGGGGCAAGGACTCCATCGGCGACCTGCCCGGCGACATGAACTCCTGGGACAAGCTGCAGCTCGGCTGGCTCAACTACACCAAGGTGAGCAACGAGCAGCGCGGTACGAAGTCCACCCACAAGCTGGGCGTGGCCGAGTACAACACCAAGAACCCGCAGGCGCTCGTCGTCGAGCTGCCGAAGAAGAAGGTCACCACCGATGTCGTCGCGCCCGCCGAGGGTGCCACGCAGTGGTGGAGCGACATGGGTGACGACCTCAAGAACACCCTGACCCGCTCCGTCGACCTCACGGGCAAGTCGAAGGCCACCCTGGAGCTCAAGGGCTGGTACGACATCGAGCTGGACTACGACTACCTCTACACCGAGGTGTCGACGGACGGCGGCGCCAACTGGACCGCCCTGGACGGCACGGTGGACGGCAAGCCGCTGCCCCGCGACGCGAGCGGCGCCCCGGCGCTGACCGACGTCTCCGGCGCGTACAAGCCGCTCGTCTTCCCGCTGGACGCCTACGCGGGCAAGAAGTTCGACCTCCGCTTCCGCTACCAGACGGACGGCGGCGCGGGCGGCAAGGGCTTCGCGGCCGACGCCATCACGCTGACCGCCGACGGTGCCACCGTCTTCTCGGACAACGCCGAGAACGGTGACAACGGCTGGACGGCCAAGGGCTTCTCGCGGATCGCCAAGGGCTTCACGAAGGAGTACGAGCAGTACTACATCGCGGAGAACCGCCAGTACGTCTCGTACGACGCGACCCTCAAGGTCGGCCCGTACAACTTCGGGTTCACGGGTGACAAGGCCAGCTGGGTCGAGCACTACCCGTACCAGAACGGTCTGCTGATCTGGCAGTGGGACACCTCGCAGAAGGACAACAACACGGCCGTCCACCCCGGCCAGGGTCTGATCCTTCCGATCGACGCCCACCCGACGCCGCTGAAGAACGCCGACGGCACCCTGATGCGCAACCGCGTCCAGGCGTACGACTCGACGTTCGGCACCTACCGCACCGACGCGATCCGGCTGCACAAGGCGGACCAGCCGGCGTGGGTGAAGTCGCAGCCCGGCGTCCCGGTCTTCGACGACCGGCGGGGCACGTACTGGTACACCCAGACCGAGCGGGCCGGTGTCCAGGTAACTGACACCAACACCAAGATCGCGGTCGTCAAGGAGCCGAAGGACGGCCAGACGATCACCGTCCAGGTGGGTCCGTCTCAGAAGTAATCTGCATCGCTGCAGGTCAAACCATGATCGGCCGTCGCCCTCTAGCGGGCGGCGGCCGATCGTGTTTAGGTGCCTCTGACCGAGTTCTTATTGACAGCAAGCTCACAGGGGGAGTGGTTTCGGGATGCCCGGTGGAGGGTTCTGCAAGTTGCCAGGCGGCAGCGTGGTCGTCGCGATCGGGCTGCCGAGCCCGGCCGGCGACGGGGTCACGGTCCGCTTCCTGGTCCATGCCGCGAACCGCGCCCGCGCCCTGACCCGGCTGCGGAACCTGGGCCTGCGAGCGGTCTACCTCCGCGGCAACGCGGAGCCCCCGACCCCGGACGAGATCACCGCGGTCCTCCACCACCCGGACGGCCTCCTGTGGAGATCGACGGCCAGAGAGCTCTGGCACTCGGCCCGTCTGCTGCCCCGCGAACCCGTGGTGAGTACACATACCGCCGCAGGGCCGGAACGCATGGACATATCCGCCGACCCGCACCCTGTCGACCGGGGCGCACAGCCGGCGGACCTGTACCCGCACCCCGCCGACCTGGCCGTCCGCCTCGGCAGCCCTCAGACGACGGGCTTCCCCGTCAGCTGAACCCCGGCGCCCCGAAGCTCCTCCAGCGCCCGCTCCGTCGTCTCCTTGGCCACGCCCGCCGTGAGGTCGAGGAGGACCTGGACCTCGAACCCCTCCCGCGCGGCGTCCAACGCCGTCGCCCGCACGCAGTGGTCCGTCGCGATCCCCACCACGTCGACCTCGCGCACGTCCCGCTCCCGCAGCCACTCCGCGAGCGTGCGGCCGTTCTCGTCGCGCCCCTCGAAGCCGCTGTACGCCGCCTCGTACGCCCCCTTGTCGAACACCGCCTCGATCGCCCCGCTGGCGACCGCCGGCGCGAAGTTCGGGTGGAAGCCCACGCCCTCCGTACCGGCGACGCAGTGCACCGGCCAGGAGGTGACGTAGTCCGGCTCCCGGCCCGCCGGGGCGAAGTGGTCGCCCGGGTCGACATGGTGGTCACGCGTCGCCACCACGTGCTGGTACGCGGCGCCCGCCGTCTCCCCGACCAGGTCGGTGATGGCGGCGGCGACATCCGCACCCCCCGCCACCGCGAGGCTGCCGCCCTCGCAGAAGTCGTTCTGAACGTCCACGACGATCAATGCGCGGTGCATGGCGGGTGTCCTTTGGTGGGCCGGTGGGGGGAACGGAGGGTCACGGAAGGGGGAATGACGTCGAGCCTAGAGACTTCCCCCTCCTCGCGGGAGGGGGCGTCGCAGGGTGTTACACGTACTCCGTCGGCAGCACCGGCTCGCCCCGCGACAGCTGGATCGCCGACATCGGCAGCCCCGCCCGCGCCTCGAAGTGCCGCGTCCGCGCCGCCTCCAGCGGCTCGCGGGCCACAACGTCGCCGCCCTTGACCAGCTCGACGAGCAGGTGGCGGTCGGCGAGCTCCGGCGGGACGGGACCCGTGCCGATGACCTCGGCCTCCGCGACGCCCTCCGCGTCCGTCCGGCGCGCCGCCCACTTGCGGCCGCCGACCGAGGCCTTGCCGCCGACCGACTTCTTGGCGACCGGGGTCAGCGGCGCCTTCGGGTCGGCCGACGTGGCCCGGGCGACCAGCTTGTAGACCATCGAGCAGGTCGGGTGGCCGCTGCCGGTCACCAGCTGCGTTCCCACGCCGTACGCGTCGACCGGCGCCGCCGCCAGCGAGGCGATGGCGTACTCGTCGAGGTCCGAGGTGACCACGATCTTGGTGTTCTTCGCGCCCAGCTCGTCCAGCTGCGCCCGCACCCGGTGCGCGACGAGCAGCAGGTCCCCGGAGTCGATCCGGACGGCCCCGAGCTCCTTGCCCGCGACCTCGACGGCGGTGCGCACGGCCTCGGCCACGTCGTAGGTGTCGACCAGCAGCGTCGTACCGCGGCCGAGCGTCTCCACCTGGGCCTGGAAGGCGTCCCGCTCGCTGTCGTGCAGCAGAGTGAAGGCATGCGCGGAGGTGCCGACGGTCGGGATGCCGTAGCGGAAGCCTGCCGCCAGGTCCGAGGTGGAGTCGAAGCCGCCGACGTACGCGGCGCGCGCGGAGGCGACGGCGGCCAGCTCGTGGGTGCGCCGGGCGCCCATCTCGATCAGCCGCCGGCCGCCGGCCGCGGCCGACATCCGGGAGGCCGCCGCCGCGATCGCCGAGTCGTGGTTGAGGATCGAGAGGATCACGGTCTCCAGGAGCACGCACTCGGCGAAGGAGCCCTCGACCCGCAGGATCGGGGAGCCGGGGAAGTACACCTCGCCCTCGGGGTAGCCCCAGATGTCGCCGGAGAAGCGGTAGCCCGCCAGCCACCTCAGCGTCGGCTCGTCGACGATGCCCTGGTCGCGCAGGAAGCCGAGGACGCCCGGGTCGAAGCGGAAGTTCTCGACGGCGTCCAGGACGCGTCCGATTCCGGCCACCACTCCGTAGCGCCGCCCCTCGGGCAGGCGCCGGGTGAAGACCTCGAAGACGGATCGCCGGTCGGCGGTGCCGCCCCGGAGGGCGGCCTGCAGCATGGTCAGCTCGTACTGGTCGGTGAAGAGCGCGGTCGACGGCACGTCCACCGGGAGCCCAAGGTCCGCAGCGTTCATGTCAGCGATGCTACACGAGAAATCGTCAGAGTGACGATTTCTCGGGCCGGGAGGTGACCCGTTTGTGCGACCCCCCTTCCGAGGTGGCAGCATGGGGTAAGTGAGCGTCGCGCCTATTGAGATCGAACGTACGGAGTCGGCCGAGGAGACCCACGCGGTCGTCGAGCCGGACGTGCCCTGGGTGACCCTCGTCCACAACGATCCGGTCAACCTGATGAGCTATGTGACCTACGTCTTCCAGGCGTACTTCGGTTACTCCAAGGACAAGGCGCACAAGCTGATGCTCGACGTGCACCACAAGGGCCGCGCGGTGGTCTCCAGTGGCACCCGCGAGGAGATGGAACGGGACGTGCAGGCGATGCACGGTTACGGGCTGTGGGCGACCCTCACCCAGGACCGCGGCTGATGGCGGGCCATTTCGAGGCGCTGCCCGGCGGCGGCGCGGCCGTCGCGCTCGACGAGGTCGAGATCTCCATCCTGCGCTCCCTCGCCGTCCAGCTCCTGGAGCTGATCGGGCCGGGCGACGAGCCGGTGGAGGGCGAGGACCCGCTGGCCGCGCTCTTCGCCGAGGGCCCGAGCGAGCCCCCGTCCGACCCCGCGCTCAAGCGGCTCTTCCCCGACGCGTACGGCGACGAGGACGAGGAGCTGCGGGCCGCGGCGGCCGACTTCCGGCGCTACACCGAGAACGACCTGCGCGCGCGCAAGCGCGAGGACGCCCTCGCGGTCATCCGCAGCCTGGACGCGCTCTCCTCGGGCGGCGAGGGCGGGGCGATCCTCAAGCTCACCGCCGACGAGTCCCGGTCCTGGCTCGGCGCTCTCAACGACCTCCGGCTGACCATCGGGACCCGTCTGGAGGTCACCGACGAGGACGAGGGCGGCGAGCTCTACCGGCTGCCGGACGCCGATCCGCGCAAGCCGATGGTGATGGCGTACCTCTGGCTCGGCGCGCTCCAGGAGTCGCTCGTCGAGACGCTGATGTCCGGAGCCTGATGCCCGGCGTTCGGGCGGTGTTCGCTCAGCGGACGCTCAAATCCGGATAACGAATACGTCACCAAAGTCTTCTCGTTGGCCCTCTTGAGTGACTTTTGTCCGGTTCTCCCTGTGGCGTGCGTCACTTCGACGCGCGCCGATCACTGTTTCCCCCGTGATAAATCTTCACGACCGCCCGGGGACGCCACCCCTGTTCCCGGGGGCGCTTGGACCGGCTGACCGCCGGTAGCACTCCATCCATATCCGGGGGGATCAGGACCTGATCCGCAGCCAGACGCAGTCGGCGCGGATCGGCATGGAGAAAGGCGCACCACCATGACCTCAGTGCAGGTCGACAAGCAGCACGACGGCAGTGAGGCCGCGGACTCCGCCGACGGCGAGGGTTATCACCGGGCACTCGGCGCCCGCCAGATCCAGATGATCGCGATCGGCGGCGCCATCGGCACCGGCCTCTTCCTGGGCGCGGGCAAGGGCATCTCCAAGGCGGGCCCCAGCCTGATCCTCGCGTACGCCATCGCGGGCCTCGTCATCTTCTTCATCATGCGGGCGCTCGGCGAGCTCCTCATGTACCGCCCCGTGTCCGGCTCCTTCTCGGAGTACGCACGCGAGTTCATCGGCCCCTTCGCGGGCTTCGTGACCGGTTGGACGTACTGGCTCTTCTGGGTCGTCACCGGCATCACCGAGGTGACCGCGGCCTCCGAGTACATGCAGTACTGGACCAAGAACGCGGATGGGATCCTCGATCAGCCGCAATGGGTCTTCGCCCTGATCTTCACGGTCGTCCTGTTCCTCGCGAACCTGATCTCCGTCAAGCTCTTCGGCGAGCTCGAGTTCTGGTTCTCGATGGTCAAGGTCACCGCGATCGTCGGCATGATCCTGATCTGCGCCGGCATTCTCACCATCGGCTTCTCCGACGCCGGTGACACGGCCTCGATGACCCTGCTGTGGTCCGAGGGCGGCTTCTTCCCCAAGGGCATCGGCTCCACCCTGATGACCCTGCAGATGGTCATGTTCGCCTTCCTCGCGGTCGAGCTGGTCGGTGTGACGGCGGGCGAGTCCAAGGACCCGAAGACCGTCCTGCCCAAGGCCATCAACACCGTGCCGTGGCGCATCGCCGTCTTCTACGTCGGCGCGCTGATCATGATCCTGTCGGTCGTCCCGTGGACCCACTTCCAGCCGGGCGTCTCCCCGTTCGTCGCGGCCTTCGAGAAGATGGGCCTCGGCGTCGGCGCCGCGATCGTGAACTTCGTCGTCCTGACCGCCGCGCTCTCCTCCTGCAACTCGGGCATGTACTCCACCGGCCGGATGCTGCGCGACCTCGCGCTCAACGGCCAGGGCCCGAAGTTCTTCACCAAGCTCACCAAGAACGGCCTGCCGCTGGTCGGCACGTCCTTCTCCGCCGGGCTGATGATGGTCGGCGTCTGGATCAACTACCAGTGGCCCGGCGACGCCTTCAACTACGTCGTCTCCTTCGCCACCATCTCCGGCATGTGGGCCTGGATCATGATCCTGATCTGCCAGGTCCGCTTCCGCCTCAAGGCCGACCGCGGCGAGCTGCCCCAGTCGTCCTTCAAGGCGCCGGGCGGCATCTGGGCCAGCCTCTTCGCCCTCGCCTTCATCGGCATGGTCATCGTGATGATGGGCATCGACAAGGACGCGCGGATCTCGCTGTACTGCGCGCCGCTGTGGGCCCTGATCCTCGGCGTCGCCTACCTCATCCTGAAGAGCCGCAACCCCGAGGGCGCGGCCTTCGCCAAGCGCTCGTAACGCAGCTCCGTCCAGCATTCGAGCCGTCCCGTACCACTCCTCGGTACGGGGCGGCTCCTTTGCTTATCCTGTCCGACATGCTGACCATCACCCGGGCCCTGTACGACCAGATCGTGGAACACTCCCGCGCGGACCACCCCGACGAGGCCTGCGGCGTGGTCGCGGGCCCGGTCGGCGCTGGCCGCCCCGAGCGGTTCATCCCGATGCTGAACGCCGCGCGCTCGCCCACGTTCTACGAGTTCGACTCCGCCGACCTGCTGAAGCTGTACCGCGAGATGGACGACCGGGACGAGGAGCCCGTGATCATCTACCACTCGCACACGGCCACCGAGGCGTACCCGTCGCGCACCGACATCTCGTACGCGAACGAGCCCGGCGCCCACTACGTCCTGGTCTCCACCGCCGACAGCGACGGCTCCGGCCCCTTCCAGTTCCGCTCCTTCACCATCGTCGAAGGCGTCGTGACCGAGGAGGACGTCAAGGTCGTCGAGGCGTACGACGCCTGAGAGACTGACCCGACACCAGGGCGGCAGGACCCAGGAAGCCGGTGTGAATCCGGCACGGTCCCGCCACTGTGACCAGCGCCTCCGGGCGCCGGGAGCCAGGAACTGACCTGCCGCCTCTCACCACCGACTGGGGACGTGGAAATCCCCGGAGGAGGCACTCCGTCATGACCTGGCGCCGCCGTACCCTGCTGCCCGCCGCCCTCGTCTCCCTGCTGGCCGGCTGCGCGGCCCCCTCGGAGCAGGCACCCGCCGCGAAAGCCGCACCGGGATTCCCGTACACCGTCTCCAACTGCGGTGTGAAGACGACGTACCAGGCCCCGCCGCGGCGGGCCGTCACCATGAACCAGCACGTCACCGAGGTCATGCTCGCCCTCGGCCTGGAGAAGTCCCTCGTCGGCACCGCCTACCTCGACGACCGGATCCTGCCCGCGTACAAGAAGGCGTACGACTCGGTGCCGGTGCTCGCGAAGGAGTACCCCGCCAAGGAGGCGCTGCTCGCCGCGAACCCCGACTTCGTCTACGGCGGCTACGCCAGCGCCTTCGACGCCAAGGCCGGGCGCAGCCGGGACGACCTGAAGGCCGCGGGCGTCAACACCCGCCTGAACACGGAGTACTGCCCCTCGGGCGCCTCCTCCCTCGCCGACCTCTACCGGGAGGTCGACGAGGTGGGCCGGACCTTCGGCGTCCCGGACCGGGGCGCGCGATGGACGGCCGAGGCGAAGAAGACCGTCGCGGCGACCGAGCGGAAGCTGAAGGGGCTCGCCCCGGTGTCGGTCTTCGTCTACGACAGCGGCGACAAGGCGGCGTTCACCGCCGGAGGCAAGGGCATCGGCAACGAGCTGATCACCCGCGCCGGCGGCCGCAACGTCTTCGCCGACCTCGACAAGACCTTCGGCGACGCGACCTGGGAGCAGGTCGTCGCCCGCAAGCCGGACGTGATCGTCATCTACGACTACGGCTCCACGACCGTCGAACAGAAGAAGAAGCGGCTCCTGGAGGACCCGGCCCTCAAGGACGTCCCGGCGATCAAGAACAAGCGCTTCGCCGTCATGCCCCTCTCGGACGCGGTCCTCGGCGTCCGCGTCCCGGCGGCGATCGAGAAGCTCGCGACCCAGCTCCACCCGACACGATGACGGCCACCCCGGACGCGGACGCTTCGGGTCTGTCCGGTCCCGGCTCGTCCGGGCCGGTGCTGCATGGATCGGCGGCCGGCGGTCCGTCCGGACGGGACGCTCGCGGTCGCCCGTCCGGGGCGACCGGGCCCGGTCGGTATCTCCTCGTCGTCGCCGGGCTCGTCGCCGCTCTCGTGGTCTCCGTCGTCGCCGGCGTCGCCCTCGGGTCGGTACGGATATCCGTGGGCGACGTCGCCGAGATCCTCACCGGCCGCGCCGCTCCCTCCCCGTACCGCACGATCGTCCTCGACGTCCGGCTGCCCCGCGTCCTGCTCGGCGCGATCGTCGGCGCCGGGCTCGCCGTCGTCGGCACCGTCCTGCAGGCCCTCGTCCGCAACCGCCTCGCCGACCCCTTCCTGCTCGGGATCTCCTCCGGCGCCTCCACCGGCGCCGTCCTCGTGCTCGTCCTCGGCATCGGCGGCGGGGTGACCACCACCGTCGCCATGCCCGCCGGGGCCTTCGCCGGCGCCCTGCTCGCCCTCGTCCTCGTCTACGGCCTGGCCCGCCGCGGCTCCACGATGACCGGCGCCCGGCTCGTCCTCGCCGGCGTCGCCGTCTCGTACATCCTCTCCGCGCTGACCACCCTGATCCTGGTCCTCGCGGGCCGCCCCGAGCACTTCCAGGAGGCGATGTTCTGGTCCCTCGGCGGGCTCGGCAGCGCCCGCTGGGAGACCCTCGCCCTGCCGGCCGCCGTCCTCGCCGTCGGCATCGCCACCCTGCTCACCCTCGCCCGCCCGCTCGACCTGCTCCTCGTCGGCGAGGAGGGCGCGACCGTCCTCGGCCTGGACACGGCCCGCTTCCGCGCCGCCGTCTTCGTCCTGGCCTCCCTCGTCACCGCCGTCATGGTCTCCGTCAGCGGAGCCGTCGGCTTCGTCGGCCTGATGGTCCCGCATGCCGCCCGCATGGCCGTCGGCGCCTCGCACCGCCGCCTGCTGCCGGTCGCCGCGCTCGGCGGGGCGACCGCCCTGATCCTGGCCGACCTCGCCGCCCGTACCGTCGCCGCGCCCCAGGACATCCCCGTCGGCGTCCTCACCGCACTGACCGGCGGCCCGTTCTTCCTCTGGCTCATGCGCCGCCGCGCCGAAGGGAGCCCGGTATGACCGAGCTGCGTACGCGGGAACTCTCGTACGGGACACGTCTGCACGGCGTCGACATCACCGCCCGCCCCGGCGAGACCGTCGGACTCGTCGGCCCCAACGGCAGCGGCAAGACCACCCTCCTGCGCTGCGTCTACGGCACCCTCACCCCCACATCCGGCCGCGCGCTCCTCGACGGCGTCGACGTGCACGGCCTCGGCGCCAAGGCGCGGGCGCGCCGCATCGCCACCGTCCCGCAGGACGGCGACGCCGAGTGGGAGCTGACCGTCCGCGAACTGGTCGTCCTCGGCCGCTCCCCGCACAAGCGCTTCTGGGAGGGCGACACCGGCGACGACCTCGCACGGACCGAGGCAGCCCTCGCCCGCGTCGGCATCGCGGAGCTCGCCGACCGCCCGTACCCCACCCTCTCCGGCGGCGAACGCCGGCGCGCCCTCGTGGCCCGCGCCCTCGTCCAGGAACCGGCCCTCCTGGTCCTGGACGAGCCCACCAACCACCTCGACATCCGCTACCAGTTGGAGGTCCTGCGCCTCGTCCGCGACCTGGGCACCACCAACCTCCTCGCCCTCCACGACCTCAACCTCGCCGCCCTCTACTGCGACCGGCTCTACGTCCTCGCCGGAGGCCGGATCGTCGCCCAGGGCACGCCCGCCGAGGTCCTCACCCCGGAGCTGCTGTCGACCGTGTACGGGGTGGAAGCCGAGGTCGTCCCGCATCCCAGGACCGGCACCCCGACCGTCCTCTATCTCCCCGGTCCGCCTGTCGAGCGCGATCTGTCCGTCATGTGAGATCACATTCCGGAACCCGGACCGGGAATCGATACGATGACCGCATGGTTTCCCACGACGTGAGCGAAGTGACGCCGGGCAGCGTGCTGCTCGTGGCGCGGTTGCACGTCGACCTGTGCCGCCTCGCCAGCGCGATGTGAGCGGGGGCGCACACCAGCGCACCCAGGAGCACGACCCCCCGCGCGGGGGCATTCAGAGCCGCGCGCCTTTCACGCCACTTCCGACAGGAGCCCACGCCATGGCCATCGAGGTCCGCATCCCGACCATCCTCCGCACCTACACCGACGGCGCCAAGGCCGTCGAGGGCAGCGGTGCGACGCTCGCCGAGCTCTTCACCGACCTCGAGACCCGTCACGCGGGCATCCAGGCCCGGATCGTCGACGAGGCCAAGGGCGGCGAGCTGCGCCGCTTCGTCAACGTCTACCTGAACGACGAGGACGTCCGCTTCCTGGACGGCATCAACACCAAGCTGACCGACGGCGACAACGTCACGATCCTGCCGGCCGTCGCCGGCGGCATGGTCTGATCCACATGCGTTACGACTCCCCGCTGGCGGCGGTCGGCAACACGCCCCTGGTCCGGCTGCCCCGGCTCTCGCCCTCGGACGACGTCCGCATCTGGGCCAAGCTGGAGGACCGCAACCCCACCGGTTCGGTCAAGGACCGCCCCGCGCTCCACATGATCGAGCAGGCCGAGAAGGACGGCCGGCTCACCCCCGGCTGCACCATCCTGGAACCGACCAGCGGCAACACCGGCATCTCGCTCGCGATGGCGGCCAAGCTCAAGGGCTACCGCATCGTCTGCGTCATGCCGGAGAACACCAGCGAGGAGCGCCGACAGCTGCTCGCCATGTGGGGCGCCGAGATCATCTCGTCCCCCGCGGCGGGCGGGTCGAACACCGCGGTACGCGTCGCCAAGGAGATCGCGGCCGAGAACCCCACGTGGGTGATGCTCTACCAGTACGGCAACCCGGACAACGCGGGCGCTCACTACGCCACGACCGGCCCCGAGATCCTCGCCGACCTGCCCTCCGTCACCCACTTCGTGGCGGGCCTGGGCACCACCGGCACCCTCATGGGCGTCGGCCGCTACCTGCGCGAGCACAAGCCGGACGTCAAGATCGTCGCCGCCGAACCGCGCTACGACGACCTCGTCTACGGCCTGCGGAACCTGGACGAGGGCTTCGTGCCCGAGCTGTACGACGCCTCCGTCCTCACCACCCGCTTCTCGGTGGGCTCGGCCGACGCCGTCACCCGTACCCGGGAACTCCTCCAGCAGGAGGGCATCTTCGCCGGTGTCTCGACGGGCGCGGCGCTGCACGCGGCGATCGGCGTCGGCAACAAGGCCGTGAAGGCGGGCGAGAGCGCGGACATCGTCTTCGTCGTCGCGGACGGCGGCTGGAAGTACCTGTCGACCGGCCTCTACACGGCGGCGACCACGGAAGAGGCGATCGAAACGGTCCAGGGCCAGCTCTGGGCGTAGCCCTCACGGCGCTCCGCGCTCACGAGGCCAAATGGCGGACCTGGTCCCAGACGACCGGGTCCGCCGTTCCCACTCTGCGACGGAACTCCCACACCGGGATCTCCCGCAGCTCGTCCGTCTCCAGGAAGCTGGGCCGCCCCCGCGCGTCACCCACCGACCCCGGCGGCAGCGCGATCACCCCCGGCCGCTCGTCGTGGTACTTGCTGGTGATCTTGGCGACCAGCGCGGAGTCCCCCCGCAGCGCCAGCACCAGGCACGGACGGTCCTTCGCCCGCCCGTCTCCCGCCACCGCCCTGCCCGACGCGCTTCGCGCGGCACCTTCCGATTTCGGCCCGTCCTCGTACGGCACGTCCGCCCGCCAGATCTCGCCCGCCCGCGGCACCCGAGCGGGCGCCTTCCCCGGGGCGCGCGGCCGGGCCGGGGGGCGCGCGGGCGGCCGCGTCCGCCCACCGGGCCGCCGACCCGAGCGCTTCAGGCCGTCCGCCACCGCCACGACCAGCGCGATCACCACGACCGCGACGAGCGCCGGCCACCAGGACGTGTCCATACCCCAAGACGTTACCGGCGACCCGTACCCCGCGCTCTCCCGCCCCAGGTCCATCCGAACCGGTGACAGAGCCCGTGAGTTCGCCCACAACGGGACGCCGCGGAGGAGCGACGAGCCCTGACGCGCCTTACGCTCGACGCATCGCACGACCTCCCCAGCCGCTTCTCCGCCCTCGGAGGTTCACGCTCCATGAAGCTCACCGTCGTCGGCTGCTCCGGGTCCTTCCCGTCCGCGGATTCGGCCTGCTCGAGCTACCTCGTAGAGGCCGACGGCTTCCGGCTGCTCCTCGACATGGGCAACGGCGCCCTGGGCGAGCTGCAGCGCCACATCGGTCTGTACGACCTCGACGCCATCTTCCTCAGCCACCTCCACGCCGATCACTGCATCGACATGTGCGGATACTTCGTCGCCCGCTACTACCGCCACGACGGCGGACGCTGCGAGCCGATCCCGGTCTTCGCCCCGGAGGGCGCCGAACAGCGCCTGACCACGGCGTACGCGGACACGCCCTCGGACAAGTCGATGAGTGAGGTCTTCGACTTCCGGACCCTGAAGTCCGGCTCCTTCGAGATCGGCCCGTTCTCCGTGCGTACGGAGAAGGTGTGCCACCCGGTGGAGGCGTACGCCATCAGGATCGAGCACGGCGGCCGTTCGCTCACGTACTCGGGCGACACGGGCGTCTGCGAGGCGCTGCACGAACTGGCGGACGGCACGGATCTGTTCCTCTGCGAGGCGTCCTTCACCCACGGCAAGGAGGACATCCCGGCGCTCCACCTCAACGGCCGGGAGGCGGGCGCGGAGGCGGCCCGCTCCTCGGTGGGCCGGCTGGTGCTGACCCACATCCCGCCGTGGACGGACGGCGCCCAGAACCTGGCGGATGCGCGGGCGGTCTACGACGGGCCGTCGGAGCTGGCGTACGCGGGCGCGGTGTACGAGGTCTGAGGCATACGGGAAGGGGCCCGCCCGGCCCGTAGGTCGCGGCGCGCGCGGAGGGGCGGGGGCGGGGGGGGACGCAGGGGGGGGAGCGGGCAGACAGGGCGGGGCGCGGGGGGGGGGGGGGGGGGGCGCGGGCGCGCGCGTGGGGGGGGGGGCGGGGGGCGTGGGTGCTCGTGCGCCGGTCCGCCCGGCCCCCGCCCCCCACCCGGGGGGGGCCGGCCCCCCTTCCGTCGTACGGGCGAGGCTCACGCCTTGGTGAGGTCCTCGAGCTCCTCCTCGGGCTCGCGGCCCGGGGTCATGATGTTGAACTTGGTGATCGCGAAGCGGAAGACCACGTAGTAGATCACCGCGAAGACCAGGCCGATCGGGATGATCATCCAGGGCTTGGTGGCGTAGGTCCAGTTCAGGAAGTAGTCCAGCGCACCGGCGGAGAAGGTGAAGCCGTGGTGCACGCCGAGGGCCGAGGTGATCACCATCGAGGCGGCGGTGAGCACCGCGTGGATCACGTACAGCAGTGGCGCCAGGAACATGAACGCGAACTCGATGGGCTCGGTGATGCCCGTGACGAACGAGGTCAGGGCCAGCGAGAACATCATGCCGCCGACGACCTTGCGGCGCTCGGGGCGGGCGGCGTGGGTGATGGCGAGCGCGACGGCCGGCAGCGCGAACATCATGATCGGGAAGAAGCCGGACATGAACTGACCGGCGGTCGGGTCACCGTGGAAGAAGCGCGGGAGGTCGCCGTGCCAGACCGCACCGGTGGAGTCCGTGAAGGATCCGATCTCCTGCCAGGCCACGGTGTTCACGAACTGGTGCATGCCGACCGGGAGCAGACCGCGGTTGATGGCGCCGAAGACGCCGGAGCCGACGGCGCCCAGCCCGGTCATCCAGTTGCCGAAGTCGGTGATGACGTTGCCGACGGGCTCCCAGAGCAGACCGAAGAGAACACCCATCACGGTGCCGACGAAGGCCATGATGATCGGGACGAGACGGCGGCCGTTGAAGAAGCCGAGCCAGTCGACCAGCTTGGTGCGGTGGTACTTCTGCCATATGACGCCGGCGAGCAGACCCATGATGATGCCGCCGAAGACCTTGGGGTCGTTGTACGTCGCGGCGACGTCGACTCCCTTGTTGGCGGTCGTGTTGACGACGGCCTCGGAGGTCGGGAACGCGGTGAGCACGTTCTTGTAGACCAGGAAGCCGACCAGTGCGGCGAGCGCGGTCGAGCCGTCGGCCTTCTTCGCGAAGCCGATCGCGATGCCGACGCAGAACAGCAGCGGCATGTTGGCGAAGACCGCGTCACCCGCCGTGGCGAAGACGGAGGCGACCTTGTCCCAGCCGAGGCCTTCGGCACCGAACACGTCGGGCTGGCCGAGACGGAGCAAGATACCCGCGGCCGGCAGTACGGCGATCGGCAGCTGCAGGCTGCGACCGACCTTCTGCAGGCCCTGGAACAGGCCGGATCCGCGCTTCTTCGCGGGAGCGGCGGCCTGGGCGGTGGCCGTACTCATCAACTTCCTCCAGTAAGGCAAGGCGCCGCCAGAGGACATGAAAAGGGGGCGACGGCGGCGTCTCGTGGAACGCGGTGGACTGGACCGCGTGGTCTACACCAATGAGTGGTGTAGACCAGTTTTAGCACGTGAGACTTAGATAAGGAACCTGCGAATTCTGTGTGCCCGGGCCATAGCTGGGCGTGAACGACGAAAGGCCCCCGGACCATGAGGTCCGAGGGCCTTGAAGGGCTCCGTGCGCCGGGTCGAAAGGCCCGGATCGGCTACGCCTTGGTGACGTCCCGATCCATCTCCTCGCCCAGCTCGTCCGGCTCCCGCCCCGGCGTCGGGAGATCGAACTTGGTGATCGCGAACCGGAAGATCACGTAATAGACGAGCGCGAAGCCCAGGCCGATCGGAATGATCAGCCACGGCTTCGTCGCGAGGCTCCAGTTGATGACGTAGTCGATCAGACCCGCCGAGAAGCTGAAGCCGTCCTTCACTCCGAGCGCCCAGGTCACGGCCATCGACACACCCGTGAGCACGGCATGGATCGCGTAGAGCACCGGGGCGATGAAGAGGAACGAGTACTCGATCGGCTCCGTGATGCCGGTGACGAACGAGGTCAGCGCGACCGAGAGCATCATGCCGCCCACCTCCTTGCGCCGGTGCGGTTTGGCGCAGTGGGTGATCGCCAGCGCGGCCGCCGGGAGCGCGAACATCATGATCGGGAAGAAGCCCGTCAGGAACTGACCGGCCTCCGGGTCGCCCGCGAGGAACATGGGGATGTCGCCGTGGACCGTCGTCCCGTCCGGCTTTTCGTACGTGCCGAACTGGAACCAGATCGGCACGTTCAGGAACTGGTGCAGACCGATCACCAGCAGCGCGCGGTTGGCGACACCGAAGATGCCCGAACCCCAGGCGCCCAGGCCCACCAGCCAGTCGCTGAAGTTCTCCAGCGCGTCGCCGATCGGCGGCCAGACCCACAGGCACAGGGACGCGAAGGCGATCGCCACGAACGTCATGATGATCGGCACGAGCCGGCGGCCGTTGAAGAAGCCCAGCCAGTCGACGAGCTTCTTCCGGTGGTAGCGCTGCCAGAACCAGGCTGTGAGAAGACCGATGACGATGCCGCCGAAGACGCCCGGGTTCTGGTACGTGTACCCGCTGAAGGCCTGCTCGGGGGCCAGGCAGCCGCCGTTGATGTCCGCCGTTCCCGGCGGACAGGTCTCGGGGAACTGGCGCAGCACGTTGAAGTAGACGAGGAAGCCGACCGTGGCCGCGAGTGCGGTCGAGCCGTCCGCCTTCTTCGCCATGCCGATCGCGACACCGATGCAGAACAGCAGGGGCAGACCGAGGTTGCCGTCGAGCAGCGCGCCGCCGGCGCCCGCCATCACCTTCGCGACGTTGTCCCAGCCGAGCCCGTCCGCCCCGAAGACGTCCGGCTGTCCGAGGCGGTTGATGATGCCGGCCGCCGGGAGGACGGCGATGGGCAGCTGGAGGCTGCGGCCCATCTTCTGCAGGCCCTGGAAGAGAACGCCCCACCTCGACTTCCGCGGCGGCGCGGCGGCGCTTTCCGTACTCATCGGCGTCCTCCCTGACCCGGAACAAGCCGGGCCCGACTCGCGTTGCACACTGGTGTAGACCAGTTGCGATAGGCTCCCGGAGCCCGCTGAGGGCAGGTTGCCGGTGATCGTCATCATTCGACAGAACCCGGGCACCCGCTCGCGAAGTTGGGCCAACCGTGGGTTACCGTGACAATGCGGACCATCGGTGCGCCGAGACTCACGTTTCTTGAACGGAACGGACAGGGAGAGAACATGGCCAGCAAGGCTGAGAAGATCGTCGCCGGGCTCGGCGGCATCGACAACATCGAAGAGGTCGAGGGCTGCATCACCCGCCTCCGCACCGAGGTCGTGGACCCCTCCAAGGTCGACGAGGCCGCGCTCAAGGCCGCCGGCGCCCACGGCGTCGTCAAGATGGGCACCGCGATCCAGGTCGTCATCGGCACCGACGCCGACCCCATCGCCGCCGACATCGAAGACATGATGTAACCAGCCTCATCGCCCGCGGGGCCCGTTCCGGCAGGGGAACGGGCCCCTCGCCATGTACGGCTACGCTCGTGCCATGTCTCGTATCGACGGCCGTACCCCCGAACAGCTCCGCCCCGTCACCATCGAACGCGGATGGAGCAAGCACGCCGAGGGCTCCGTCCTCATCTCCTTCGGCGACACCAAGGTCTTCTGCACCGCCTCCGTCACCGAAGGCGTCCCGCGCTGGCGCAAGGGCAGCGGCGAGGGCTGGGTCACCGGCGAGTACTCGATGCTGCCGCGCGCCACCAACACCCGCGGCGACCGCGAATCCGTCCGCGGCAAGATCGGCGGCCGTACGCACGAGATCTCCCGCCTCATCGGCCGCTCCCTGCGCGCCGTCATCGACTACAAGGCGCTCGGCGAGAACACCATCGTCCTCGACTGCGACGTCCTCCAGGCCGACGGCGGCACCCGCACCGCCGCCATCACCGGCGCCTACGTCGCCCTCGCCGACGCCGTCGCCTGGGCCCAGACCAAGAAGCTGGTCAAGGCCGGCCGCAAGCCGCTCACCGGCACCGTCGCCGCCGTCTCCGTCGGCATCGTCGACGGCACCCCCCTCCTCGACCTCTGCTACGAGGAGGACGTCCGCGCCGAGACCGACATGAACGTCGTCTGCACCGGCGACGGCCGCTTCGTCGAGGTCCAGGGCACCGCCGAGGCCGAGCCCTTCGACCGCAAGGAGCTCAACGCCCTCCTCGACCTCGCCTCCGGCGGCTGCGCCGACCTCGCCGAGATCCAGCGCAAGGCGCTCGAAGGAACTCTCTGAGGCGCCACGGCGTCTCCATGAACACGGGCGTACGGCAGGAGCCGTACGCCCGTACATCCATATCCCCTGGGGAGGACCCGTCTTGAAGCGCCGTCTCGCACTCACCGTGGCCTCGGCAGCCGTACTCACCACCACCCTCGTCGGCTGTGGAGCACTCGACAAGGCGATGGACTGTGTCGCGACCGCCGACGCGATAGCCACCAGCGTCAGCAAGCTCGAACAGGCCGCCTCCAGCGCCTCCAACGACCCGACGCAGCTCAACGAGTCCCTGAACGAGATCTCCACCGAACTCGGCAAGCTCAAGGACACGACGGACAACGCCGACCTCTCCAAGGCCGTCGACGACCTCACCAAGGGCGTCGAATCCGTCAAGACCTCCGTCAACAACGGCGACACCACCCCGGACATCAAGCCGATCACCGACGCGGCCACCGAGATCGGCAAGGTCTGCACCCCGGGATAATCGGGACCATGACCCGTCTGATCCTCGCCACCCGCAATGCCGGGAAGATCACCGAACTCCACGCGATCCTCGCCGACGCAGGCCTCACCCACGAACTCGTCGGCGCGGACGCGTACCCGGAGATCCCCGACGTCAAGGAGACCGGCGTCACCTTCGCCGAGAACGCCCTCCTCAAAGCCCACGCCCTGGCCCAGGCCACCGGCCTGCCGGCCGTCGCCGACGACTCCGGCCTCTGCGTCGACGTCCTGAACGGCGCCCCCGGCATCTTCTCGGCCCGCTGGTCCGGCACCCACGGCAACGACCGCGCGAACCTGGACCTGCTCCTGGCCCAACTCGGAGACATCGACGACACCCACCGCGCCGCCCACTTCGCCTGCGCGGCAGCCCTGGCCCTCCCGGACGGCACGGAACGCGTGGTCGAGGGCCGACTGCGCGGCGTACTGCGCCACACCCCGGTGGGCACGAACGGCTTCGGCTACGACCCGATCCTCCAGCCGGAGGGCTACGAGGTGACGTGCGCGGAACTCTCCCCGGAGGAGAAGAACGCGATCAGCCACCGCGGGAAGGCGTTCAGGGCGCTGGTACCGGTGGTGCGGGAGCTGCTTGGCTGAGGGCAACGCCAAGGGCGCGTCACCTTGGGGGTGGCGCGCCCTTCACAGTGCGGCCGGAGGGACTCGAACCCTCAAGGGATTTCTCCCACAACTACCTAAAAGTTGCGTGTAGGCCAATTCCACCACGGCCGCTAGCCGCCTGCCATGGTAGCGGGCAGGCGGCGGCGTAGGCACGGGTGCCGCTAGGTTGACTGTCGGCGCTTGCCTCCTCGGCACCATGTATCGGTGATCGCGTGACAGTTGGGGCATAGCAGCCGCAGGTTCTCGGCGCGGTCGTCACTCCAGTCGCCGTTTGTGTGGTCGATCTCGAGGGTCATGGGCTTTCCGCGCCATGCGGGGCCGGTGCCGCATTCCGCGCACTCCTCCGGCACACCGATCTCGCAGAGGGCGCGACGCAGGATCACTGTCTTTGTTCGGCGCCGACCGTTGTGCTTCACCAACACGTCGACGGCGCCTCGCAGTGGGGTGGGGCCAGGCTTGCCCCGCTGGTGCGCTTGACCGAGGAAGTGGCTCGTGGACAGGCGGTCCTCATTGATCCGCTCCTTCAGGAGAGCTCTCTGGTTGGCGTTGTCCGGCAGCCCGAGAAGTCGCAGAGTGCTCGCCACTGAGAGGGAGCCCGATACGGCTTCTGCCAGCTCTTCCGACGTCGGCCGGGTGCCCGACCTGCGGTAACTACGTCGGGGGAGGTGCGACACATCGATGCCGTAGTGCTCGAAGCGTCCCCACAAGTACCGACGGAGGCGCCCGTAGGGTTGGGTGCCGAAGAACGCGATGACCTCCTCGATGGTCCCGCACTGCTTAGCCGCTTCGATCAGCCGCTCCCGTGTGTAGCGGGTTCCCGCGCTCATGACGAGGTCCCTTGGCGACGACCCTTGCCCCGTCCTCGGTACGTGTCCGTCGTCGAGTGGCAGTTGGGGCAGAGGAACCGCAGGTTCTCGATCCGGTTGTTGCGCCAGTTGCCGTCGATGTGGTCGATCTCCAGGGGGAGCGGGTGGCCTCGCCAGATCGCTTCGTTCCCGCAGAGTGCACATCGCTCAGAGACGCCCGCCGCTGCCATCGCGGGCTTCAGGCGATCGTTCGGGATCCGCCGCGCCTGGCTCGGAACCTGTTCGACGAGCAGGGAGGTGGGCGACCGCCGCCGGGTTTCGCCCGCCCGCGATGGCGGCTTGAAATGCGATGTGTCGATCCCCAGCGCCCGGATCCGTCGGCTGATGTGCGTGTGCTGGCCCCCGACCACCTCGACTCCGAGTCGGCGCAACACGTCGCACATGCTGGCGGACTTGGCCACCACGGGCTCAAGGACCTCCCTGGTCCACCGCGCTCCCTCCCGCTCGAAGTGCGACGTGTCCACGCCCAGCTTCCGCATCCGGTCCCGCACATACCGCCGCGTCCCGCTCCTCGGATCCACCCCCAGCTTCCCCAGCGCCTCCGTCAGCGTCCGTGACGACTCCGCCGCCTCCGCAAGGCGCTCCCGTGTGTACGGACTTTCCGGCATACCCGTATCCCCTCCGCCTCGGCCACCTGTTCGTGGTCTCGTACGGAGTAACGAGCCGAATATCGGACAGTCACGTCCAAAATGCGGAACGGCCCGCACCGCTTGTCTGGCGGTGCGGGCCGTTCGGAAGGGTTCTCAGATGCCCAGGTCCTTGATGATCTTGGCTACGTGCCCCGTCGCCTTCACGTTGTACAGGGCGCGCTCGACCTTGCCGTCCTCGTCGACGATCACCGTCGAGCGGATCACGCCCGTCACCGTCTTGCCGTACAGCTTCTTCTCGCCGAAGGCGCCGTACGCCTCCAGGGTCTCCTTCGACGGGTCGCCGACCAGGGTCACCTTCAGGTGCTCCTGCTCGCGGAACTTGGCCAGCTTCTCCGGCTTGTCCGGCGACACGCCGATGACGTCGTAGCCCGCGCCCGCCAGCAGCTCCAGGTTGTCCGTGAAGTCGCAGGCCTGCTTGGTGCAGCCGGGGGTGAGCGCCGCCGGGTAGAAGTAGACGATGACCTTGCGGCCCTTGTGGTCAGCGAGCGAGACCTCGTTGCCGTCCGCGTCGGGCAGGGTGAAGGCGGGGGCGGTGTCACCGGGCTGAAGTCGCTCGCTCATGGCTCTCCTCGGGATATCTGGGCGTACACGACCGAGCCTAATGGGGGCCTGAGACACACCACGGACGGAGAAACTGAGAGACTGTCCGTCAACGACCGATTACGACTACGGAGGCAGCGCGGTGTCGGAGGCCAGGACCCCTGCGCAGATCGAGGCGGACATCGTCCGCCGGCGCGAGCAGCTCGCCGTCACTCTCGACGAGATCGGCATTCGGGTGCACCCGAAGACGATCGTCGGCGACGCGAAGGCGAAGGTCGTCTCCACGGTCGACCACACCGTCGGACGAACGGCCGCCGCCGTCAGCCGGACCTTCTCCGACGTGAAGGCCCGGTTCACGCACGACGACGGCGCGCCGCGCCTGGAGCGGGTGGTTCCGGTGGCGGTGGTCGCCGTGGTCCTCGTCGGGCTGCTCGCGGTCTCCACCCGCAAGCGCAAGGGATGACCCCTCCCGAGTACGGCCGACACGCCCGGACAGGTAGGTTCGAGTCGTGAGCGACAACACCCACGACAAGCTGCCCATCCGGATGCTCCACGACCGTGTGCTGGTCCGGACCGACTCCCCCGAGGGGGAGCGGCGCTCGGGCGGCGGCATCCTCATCCCTGCGACCGCCGCCGTCGGCCGCAGGCTGGCCTGGGCCGAGGTCGTCGCGGTCGGCCAGAACGTCCGCACGGTCGAGACCGGCGACCGCGTTCTGTACGACCCCGAGGACCGCGCCGAGGTCGAGGTGCGGGGCGTCGCGTACGTCCTGATGCGGGAGCGCGATCTGCATGCCGTGGCCGCGGACCGGTTCGAGGGGTCCACGGACACCACCGGGCTGTATCTGTAGAACGTTCCGAACCGAAGGCCTGGTGACCGGTGTCACCAGGCCTTTCGTATGGTTTTTGCTACTCTGGAGCCACCCGACGAGACGCGCCGTACCGGGCCCGCTGCACCGCAGTACGCAAAGACGACGCACTCCTGTTGTTCCGTCTCGCGGAGGTTTCGTCGTCATGGCCTGGGTTCTTCTCATCGTCGCCGGTCTGCTCGAGGTCGGCTGGTCGATCGGCATGAAGTACACGGACGGGTTCACCCGCCTCTGGCCCAGCGTCTTCACGGGCGCCGGGATCGTCGCCTCCATGCTGCTGCTGTCCCAGGCCGCCAAGACGCTTCCCATCGGTACGGCGTACGGCGTCTGGGTCGGTATCGGTGCGGCCGGTGCGGCGGTGTTCGGCATGGTGGCGCTCGGTGAGCCGGCGACCGCCGCCCGGATCTTCTTCGTCTGTCTGCTCCTGGTCGCGGTGGTGGGTCTGAAGGCGACCTCGGGTCACTAGCTCGGCGAGGCCGGTGGCGGCAGCGGCGGCGGCGGGGGAGCCGCCTCGGGGGTCGACTCGGGAGTGGCGAGGGGAGGCGCGCTTCCCCCGCCTTCGTCCGTCCCCGTAGCACCGCCGTCGTTCGTGCCCTCCGGCGTTCCCGGGCGCTCCGGCTCCGGCCGGGGCTCGGGACGAGTCGGTCGCTGAGGTCTCTGAGGTCTCTGAGGTGCCTGGGGCGTGAGAGGCGTCAGCGGTACCGCCGGTGTCCGAGGGTGCTCCTGCGTCCTCTGCGGGCCCTCCATGCCCTCATCCGACTCCTCCCACTCCTCCGCCTCGTCCGATCCGTCCGGCCGTAGCGACTCCAGCGGGTCCCACGACTCCTGCGCGCCCTCCCCGAGTTCGAGCTCGAACTCCCGCGGCTCGCTCCCCGCCAGCGCGTCGCGTGTGAACTGGCCCCAGATCTCCGCCGGTGGCCCGCCCCCGTTGATCCTGGGCAGTCCGAGCGCCCCGTACAGCGACTTCTGCTCGCCCGTGTCCGGGTCCTGGCCCATCATCGTGACCACCGTCGCCAGATCCGGGGTGTACCCCGCGAACCAGGCGGCCTTGTCGTCCTCGGCCGTGCCCGTCTTGCCCGCCGCCGGCCGGCCCGCGGTCAGGGCCGCCGTTCCCGAACCGAACTCCACCACGCTCCGCAGCACCGAGGTCGTCGTGTCCGCGGCCTCCCGGCTCACCGCCTGCCGGCTTCCGGCGGCGGGCAGCTCCAGGTCCTCGCCGTCCTTGGTGACCTTCTCGACGAGGCTGTACGTGCCGTGCCGGCCGTGGTTGGCGAGGGTGGCGTACGCCTCCGCCATGTCGAGGACGCTCGCCGTGGCGGGGCCCAGCGCGATGGAGGGGGAGGCGTTGAGGTCGGGGGTGCTCTTCGGTACGCCGAGGGCGACGGCCGTCTCCCTGACCCTCGCGGGCCCGACGTCCACCGCCATCTGCGCGTACACGGCGTTGACCGAGCTGTCGGTGGCGGACCGTACGGTGATGTCGCCGTACGACTCGTCGTCCTCGTTGCCCGGGGCGTAGTAGTCGCCGTCCCAGCCCTGCACGGGGCGCTTGTCGGTGCCGTCGTAGTAGGTGTTCGGGGTGATCCGCTCGCCCTCCTGGGTGAGCGATCCGTGCTGGAGCGCCGCGGTGAGGACGAAGGGCTTGAAGGTGGAGCCGACCTGGTAGTCGCGGCGCGTGGCGTTGTTGACGTACTGCCTGGTGTAGTCGATGCCGCCGTACAGGGCGAGGACCCGGCCGGTCGCCGGATCGATCGCGGCGCCCCCTACCCGGACGAAGCGGTCGGTGGGGTTCCGTGCGGGGTCGAGCTTCGACATCACCTGGTCCTCGACGGCCGTGACGAAGGCGTCCTGCTTCTCCTTCTCCAGGGTGGTGGTGATCCGGAAGCCGCCGCCGGCCAGGGTCTTCTCGTCGACGATGCCGTTGCCGGTCAGATACTCCTCGACGGCCTGGACGAGGTAGCCGCGCTGCCCGGAGAGGCCGGTGGCCGGGCGGGCGGTCTGCGGGGACGGGAAGGTGGTGTCGGTCCGCTCGGCGGGGGAGAGCCACTTCTCCTTGACCATGCCGTCGAGGACGTAACTCCAACGGCCGAGCGCCTTGGTCCGGTTCTCGGGGTGGGTGGCGACGTCGTAGGCGCTGGGTGCCTTGAGCAGGGAGGCGAGGTACGCGCCCTCGGCGGTGTCGATGTGCCCGGCGTCCTTGCCGTAGTAGGCGCGGGCGGCGGCCTGGATGCCGTAGGCGTTGCGGCCGAAGTAACTGGTGTTCAGATAGCCCTCGAAGATCTCGTCCTTGCTCTTCTCGCGGTTGAGCTTGATGGCGATGAAGAACTCCTTCACCTTGCGGGTGATGGTCTGCTCCTGGCCCAGGTAGTAGTTCTTGACGTACTGCTGGGTGATGGTGGAGCCGGACTGCCGGCCCTTGCCGGTGAGGGTGTTCCAGGCGGCGCGGACCATGGCCTTGGGGTCGACGACGGCTCGGTCGGAGTAGAAGTCGCGGTCCTCCGCGGCGAGTACGGCGTGCCGGACGGACGCCGGGACGTGCATGAGCCGTACGTTCTCGCGGTTGACCTCGCCGTCGCGGGCGATCTGGCTGCCGTCCTTGTAGAGGTACACGTTGGACTGCGCGATCGCGGCGGAGTTGGCGGGCGGGATGTCCACGAGCAGGTAGCCGGCGACGAGTCCGCCGAGGAGCAGCAGCGTGCCGAGGAGGAAGGTGCCGAGGAGCGCCCGCAGGATGCGTCGGGGGCGGGAGCGCCGTGGGCGCTTGGGTGGCGGGGTGGGGACGGTGGGGTCCCTGGGCGCCCAGCCGGGTCGGTGTGGCTGGTCCTCGCTCATGGTGGAGCTCCCGTACCGGATGAAGGGGATGGCTCCCCCATACTGCACGCACCGGGACAGAACCTGAGGAATGCGACTCGTAAAGCACTCGCGTTGGCGGCGTGCGGGGTACTAGGGTCGTGCGCTTTGGTGCCGTCGGGGCGCACTGGACGAGAGGGAAGGGAACCGGGATGCGGCTGCTGTACGCGACGGTGGCCGCGGGTGGGTTCCGGCGCTACGCCACGTACCGGATGGCCACGGCGGCGGGGGTGTTCACCAACACCGTCTTCGGGTTCATCCTGTCGTACACCTATATCGCCCTGTGGGACGAGCGGCCACAGCTCGGCGGGTACGACATGGCCGACGCGCTCGCCTATGTGTGGATCGGCCAGGGGCTGATCACCGTCTGCGGGCTGATGGGCGGCGGGTTCGAGGAAGAGCTGATCGAACGGATCAGGACGGGTGACATCGCCGTCGACCTCTATCGGCCGGCCGATCTGCAGGCCTGGTGGTTCGCGGCCAACGCGGGGCGGAGCGCGTACCAGCTGCTCGGGCGCGGGGTGGGTCCGATGGTGGTCGGCGCGCTCGTCTTCGACATCACGCTGCCCGAGCGGGCGTCGACCTGGCTCGCCTTCCTGCTGGCGATCGCGCTGGGCGCGACGGTGAGCTTCGCGATCTGGTACCTGGTGGCGATGAGCGCGTTCTGGCTGATGGACGGTCAGGGCGTGGTGCAGGTGGCGTGGCTGGGCGGGCTGTTCTTCTCCGGGATGCTGCTGCCGCTGAACGTCTTCCCGGGAGCGCTGGGCGAGGTGGCGCGGGTGCTGCCGTGGGCGTCGATGCTGCAGATCCCGGCGGATGTGTACCTGGAGAAGTACGAGGGGTGGGGGCTGCTGGGGGCGTACGCCTTCCAGCTCGGCTGGGCGGCGGTGCTGCTGGTGGCGGGGCGGCTGGCGCAGTCGCTGGCGACGCGGAAGGTGGTGGTGCAGGGTGGGTGAGACGCCTGTGCTGGGGGAGTCGGGAGCGGTGCGCGGGGCGTACGGCGATACGGCTGCCGGGTCGCCGGGCGGGACGGAGCCTGTGCCGGCGGGCGGTAAGGAGCGTGTTGGGTCGGGCGATACGGAGCCCGTGTCCTCGGGAGGCACGGAGCCTGTGCCTTCGGGCGGGACGGAGCGTGTGCCGGCGGGCGGTACGGAGCGTGTGTCCTCAGGAGGCACGGAGCCTGTGCCGGCGGCTCCCGGATCGTCCTGGCTCGCGGAGTCCTGGCGGACGTACCGGATGGTCGCCGGCATGTGGATCCGTTCGACGATGACGTACCGCACGTCCTTCGCTCTGACGCTGGTCACCTCCTTCGCCGTCACCTTCTTCGACTTCGTCGTGATCCTGCTGATGTTCGGTCAGGTGGAGGGGCTCGGCGGCTTCGCCTTCGCCGAGGTCGCGTTCCTGTACGGGGCGACCGGCACGTCCTTCGGCCTCGCGGACCTGACGATGGGCTCGCTCCAGCGGATGGGCAAGCGGGTGCGGGACGGCTCGTTCGACATGTTCCTGCTGCGGCCGGCGCCGGTGCTCGCGCAGGTGGCGGCGGACAAGTTCGCGCTGCGGCGGCTCGGCCGGGTGGCCCAGGGACTGTTCGTACTCATCTGGGCGCTGCTGATCCTGGACGTGGAGTGGACGGCGGTGAAGGTGCTGCTGCTGCCGGTGATGCTGCTCTGCGGCACGCTGATCTTCTCGGCGGTGATGGTCGTCGGCGCGTCGGCGCTGTTCTGGGCGCAGGACGCGGCCGAGGTGACGAGCTCGTTCACGTACGGCGGGAACACGCTGCTGCAGTACCCGCCGGCGATCTTCGCGCAGGATCTGGTGCGCGGGGTCGTGTACGTCGTCCCGCTGGCGTTCGTGAACTGGCTGCCGGCGCTGTACGTCCTGGGCCGGCCCGCGCCGGCCGGGGTGCCGTCCTGGCTGGCGTTCGCGTCGCCGCTGGTGGCGCTGGCCTGCTGCGCCCTCGCGGGCCTGGCGTGGCGCGCGGGACTCCGTTCGTACCGAAGCACAGGGAGCTGAGACATGGCCTTCATCGAGCTGGACGACGTGCAGAAGGTCTTCACGGTGCGGCGGAGGGCGGGGCTGTTGCGCCGTGAGAAGCATGAGGTCCGGGCGGTCGACGGGATCGGCTTCGGCGTGGAGCGCGGCGAGATGGTCGGCTACATCGGCCCGAACGGCGCGGGCAAGTCGACCACCATCAAGATGCTGACGGGCATCCTCACCCCGAGCGGGGGCCGGCTGCGGGTCGCGGGCATCGACCCGTCGCGGGAGCGGACGCGGCTCGCCCAGCGGATCGGGGTGGTGTTCGGGCAGCGGACGACGCTCTGGTGGGACCTGCCGCTGAAGGACTCGTACCGGCTGATGCACCGGATGTACCGGATCCCGGACGAGCGCTTCGCCGCCAATCTCGCCCGCTGCGTGGAACTCCTCGAGCTGGGCGAGCTGCTGGACGTACCCGTACGGCAGCTGTCGCTGGGCCAGCGGATGCGCGGCGACATCGCGGCGGCGCTGCTGCACGACCCGGACGTGCTCTACCTGGACGAGCCGACGATCGGCCTCGATGTGGTGTCGAAGGCGCGGGTGCGGGAGTTCCTGCGCGAGCTCAACGCGACGCAGGGCACGACGGTCCTGCTGACGACCCATGACCTGACGGACATCGAGCAGCTGTGCAAGCGGGTGATGGTGATCGACCACGGCCGGCTGATGTACGACGGCGAGCTGGCGGGGCTCCACGAGGTGGGGGCCGCCAGTGAGCGTCAGCTGGTGGTGGACCTGGAGCGCGAGCTGCCGCCGATCGAGCTGCCCGGGGCGCGATTCGTACGGTCGGAGGGCCCGCGGCAGGTGCTCGCCTTCCCGGCCTCGGCGTCGGCGGCGCCGCTCGTGGCGGCGGTGGCGGAGGCGTATCCGCTGGTGGACCTGTCGGTGCGGGAGCCGGACATCGAGGCGGTGATCGCGAAGATGTACGGGGAACGGGAACTTGAGGTGCGTCCGGGAAGTCCCTGATGTAGGGAGGTGGGGTGATGAGCGACACGAGGAGCGGGGCGCGGGGCGAGGCGGGGGGCGGCGCGCGGGGGGAGGCCCTCGGCGACACGCCGGGCAGGCCGCCGGGCGAGGCGCGGCGGCCGCTGGTGGCGTTCGCGTACACGGCGGCGGACGCGGAGCGTCACCGCGGGGTGCGCCGGATGAAGGCCCTGGCCACGGGTCTGCTCGTCGTGGTGGCGGTGATCTACGCCCTGGCGACGTGGGCGGAGAACGCGGGATGGGGCGCCTGGGCCGGCTATGTGGCGGCCGCGGCGGAGGCCGGCATGGTCGGCGCGCTGGCGGACTGGTTCGCGGTGACGGCGCTGTTCCGGCGTCCGCTGGGCCTGCCGATCCCGCACACGGCGATCATCCCGACGAAGAAGGACCAGCTGGGCACCACGCTGGGTTCCTTCGTCGGCGAGAACTTCCTGTCGGCGGATGTCGTACGGGGGAGGCTGCACGCGCTGGGCATCGCGGGCCGCCTGGGCGCGTGGCTGGCGGAGCCGGACCACGCGGACCGGGTGACGCGGGAGCTGGCCACGGCCCTGCGCGGCGCCCTGACGGTCCTGCGGGACTCGGACGTCCAGGCGGTGGTCGGCGAGGCGATCACCCGTCGCGCGGAGGCGGCGGAGATCGCGCCGGGGATAGGCAAGACGCTGGAGAAGATCGTCTCCGACGGGGCCCACCGCAGGGCCGTGGACCTGGTGTGCGCGCGGGCGCACGACTGGCTGGTGTTCCACGGGGACTCGGTGATGGACGCGGTCCAGGGCGGCGCGCCGGGCTGGACGCCGAGGTTCGTGGACCGCCGGGTGGGGGAGCGGGTCTACAAGGAGCTGCTGCGCTTCGTCACGGAGATGCGGGACATGCCGGAGCACCCGGCGCGCGGCGCGATCGACCGCTTCCTGACGGACTTCGCGGCGGACCTCCAGGCGGACACGGACACCCGTGCGCGGGTGGAACGCCTGAAGGCGGACCTGCTGGCACGCCCGGAGGTCCAGGACATCATCGCCTCGGCCTGGTCGTCGGTGCGGGGCTTGATCATCGCGGCGGCGGAGGACGACCGCAGCCAGCTGCGCCTGCGGGCGCGGGCGTCCCTGATCTCGCTGGGCGGCAGGCTGGTGACGGACGGCCGCCTGCAGGCGAAGGTCGAGGGCTGGGCGGAGGACGCGGCGGCCTATGTGGTCACGACGTACCGCGCGGAGATCACGTCGCTGATCAGCGACACGGTGGCGAGCTGGGACGCGGACCAGACGTCGAAGAAGATCGAGGCGAACATCGGCCGGGACCTCCAGTTCATCCGCATCAACGGCACGGTGGTGGGCGCACTGGCGGGCCTGCTGATCTACACGGTGAGCCACGCGGTGGGGGGCTGAGGCGGTCGGCCTTGCAGGGGGTGCGCTGGGCGGGCAAGGGGGTAGGGGAACCTGCCCGCCCAGCGCTCATGGGGAGGGCACTGGGTAGTACGTACGGAACGGCGGGGCCGTTCAGCACGTGACGCGGGACTTCAGCCCTTGTTACGGGTGACGGCCCACGAGGTCCCGGCCATGGCCCCGGCGACGGAGAACACGGCGGGCCAGGCCCCGACCTTCTTGGCCAGCGGGTGAGACCCGGCGAACGCGGCGACATAGGCCCCGGTCAGCGCGGCAGCGGCCTTCCCACCCGCCACCTGCTGCCACTCCCGCGCGGCAAGGGCCCCAGCACCGGCGAGCACAACACCCCCGAGGGGCCGCTTCTTGGTCCACCGCGCGACGGCGTACCCACCGACGAGTCCGACGGCGGCTATGGCGGGGGCGGGGATGCGGGGCATGGTGGGCGCCTCTCTCAGGGTGGCAGTCTCGGACTACGAGCCTAATTCAGCTCTCGCAGCCGACGTCGTCCCCATCCCGGTCGAGGTGACGCCCATACCCAGGGTCACCTCGGCGCACGGGAGCGGCCCCGGCGGCGCGGGCGGCGCTGCAGTTCTCGTAGTACGTGCTGCCGCTTCCGCCACTGCTGCTTCCCCCAGTGACCGACGCGCCGGAACCTCCAGACCCTCCGGAGTACGGCTCGCACCCCACCCCGTCCCCATCTCGATCGAGATGACTCGCATACCCGGGGTCACCGCGACGGACCGGTGCCGCGCCTGCGGCGCGCGCGGCGTCACAGTTCCGGTAGTAGACGGCCGGGGGTTCCGCTTTCTGCGTACGGGTCGGCTTCGGCTTCGGTGTAGGAGTGGGGGTCGGGGACGGCACGGGGGCATCGACCGTGATGCGGACGACGGCGGTCCCGCCAGTTACGTCAGGGGAGTTCGGCTTCACCCGGTAGGTGAACTCGTCCTCTCCGCTGTACCCAGTAACGGGCGTGTAGATGATGGAGACGCCGTCGACGACGGCCGTGCCGTGACCGGGCTGCGAGTCGAGGGTCAGCTCGTACTCGCTCCCGCCTAGGAAGCTGGTCAACGGCTTCTGCCCGCCACCTGCGGCTTCAGTCGCCGTGTCGTTGGCGAGCACAGCGATGGTGAGCGGGGAGGCCTCAGCGCTCTCCTCGTCGTCGACCAACGTCAGCGTGACCGCCGGCTTCGGCGTAGCACTCGTCGCCACGGCCTCAACCTCCTTGACATCCTCAGCACGGCTGCCTCCACCCTCACCACCGCACCCAGCGAGGGCTACGACGGCCACGGCTGACGCGATCAGCGCTCTACGACCCCGGCGCATGTTTCCCGTACGCACAACGAACCCCCACGGCATTCCGGTTACGGAGAAGGCACCGATGCTGCCACGTGCGAGCGTGAGATGTGGTGGAATCGTGAACTTCGAGTGAAGATCATCTTCCCTTGCCTCGGCAGCGCCGCTCGGGACACACCTCAGGGCCCCGAGCGGCGAGTTGAACTTGGCCGACGTGCTCTGGCCGCGATCGGCGAAGAAGACGGCCGGGAACACGGGGCGGTGTGCTGGAAGGTGGCGACGTCGCAGTCCAGCTCGTTGGATGCGGGGACCGGGATGTTCCAGAGCGCCGAGGACGCCGGCGAGCATCCTGCGGATGCCCGCGCGCTGCGACTCGATGCCGCCGGGCGGACGCTCGTTCGCGTGAGGTGGGTTGCCCCTCGACCCTACAAGGGAGTGCGGATGCGCTCCCCGTCCGGCACCGGCATCGGCTCGTCACGGGTGGGAGCGGCGCATGCGGCGCACAGGGTCTCGTCGGCGAGCGGCCGAAACAGCATGGGTTGGGTGTGGTGGCCGGTGCACTCGCGTGTGCCTTCGAGGCGGACGGAGAGCCGGATCCGCGTGGGTGCAGGTGCGGGCGGGGTCGGCAGGGCGCGTGGTGGGACATCGCGGAGGAGATAGCGGACGAGTCCGCCGGGTCGGTGAACGGGCGTCCCGGCGGGCAGGCCGCGTAGGACGTGCTCGTGGACGTCGGCGGACGAGTGCCCGGCGTCGAGCCAGCGGGCGGCGAGGCGGGCGAGTTCGTCGCGCATGCCGGGCGGGATGTGCCGCAGGGTGGGGGAGAGCAGGTGCAGCGCCCCGACGAGGGCGCGGGCGGCATCGATGTGGGGGCTGGTCGGTGTTCCGTCGGCAGGCTCATCGACGGCCTCGGCCGATTCGGCCGGAAGGTTGGAGGTGTCTTTCCTCAGGTGTTCTTCTGGATGACCGTCGGTCGACGGAGTGGTCGGCCGACCGGCGGCCGGGTTCCGAGGACTCGGTGCGACGTGCGGGGTCACGCGGTCCGTGCAGACGGAGAGGGGTGTCCGGGCGAGGAGTTTGGCGGCCTCGCCGGAGGTCAACGGGGTACTGGAGACGAGCTGTTGGGTGGCCCACCGCCCACCAGGTCCCTGAACTCGCCGTTCATGCACGAATCCCTCCTCCTTGAGCTGCCGCTTGGCGCGGGTGAAGGCGCATCCCCCGATCCGGGCACGTTGGGCGGTCGCGGAAAGGGACTCGCGCGCGTCCTGAGGGAGGGAGAGTTGCCAGGTGAGGAGTCGAACGGCGTCGGAACTCAGCCGAGGATGCCGAATGATCTCGTGCGAGAACTGACTGAAGGCATGGGAGGGCGCGTTAAAGTGCCGGTAGATCACGGTGGAGGCCTGTTTCCACTAGTGGTTCAGGCCCTCGCCGATGGCTGCAACCGTCGACGGGGGCCGTTTTGCGCGAACGTACCGCACGGGGCGTGCCCAGATGGGCACGTTAAGTGAAGAGCGTTCGTGTGGGTGAAGGGCAGGCTCGACAGGCCTGGACACCAGCTCCGCCTCGGGTGCGCCCGCCTTCCGAGAGTGTTTTCGCCGCCGGAAGGAGCGGCTCTCGGAAAGAGGGCGGGTCCCACCCGACACTCACGAACCCGGCCCACCCCATGGGCCGACCTCGCGTGACGGCAGAGGTCGTGACGCAGGCCCCTCGCTTCAGCGTTCGGAGGAGTCTCGCCAGTAGTCCGCGAGCATCTCGCCCGGCCACGTCGGCTGAGTCACGGGCCCACGAGGGAGCATTTCTTGGAACACCGCGACAAGGTCGACGACCTGAGTGTCGTCGTCGGCGTCGAGGTCCGCGACGTGGAGGTCGCGCCCGTCGACCTTCAGCAGTCTCGGAAAGGAAGTGGCCAGCCGGGCCGGACGGCGATGGTTGTGATGAACGAAGGTGCCGGTCGCCGGCCATGCCGGGTTGTCGCGGGGGCTGCGTGCGTGAAGGGCGACATCATCCGGGGATCCGAGGTTGAAGAACCACGTGACCTGGAGGTGGGAGAACTCTTCGATGCCCTGCAGGGTCTCCACTGGGAAATCCGGCCGCAGACGGATGACCGATTCCACGCCGCCCTTGAAGTCGTCGAGCCGTCCGGTATGCCCCCCGACCACGTCGGCGATGACCGGCACCTCGATGAACTGCGCAGCCACGATGTCCCCTTCTTCCATACAGACAACGCCACTTGTGTAGGTACAGCGGCTTCGGCGCCGTCAGGTTACTCGTCGGAGTGCGACCCGGGCTCGCTCGTCCACCTCGGTGGCAGAGGGGATTCCGCGATTGCGGAACGGGGACAGCGTCGTCCGCATGGTGACGACTGCTTCCCGTGCCCTGCCGGACTGGACGCCGTCCATGGCATCCAGAGCCCGTGACCACGTCTGGCACGCCGCGTCGATGTTCCCCTGTCCAGCCTGGACGGTTCCCATGTAGCCGAGCGTGACAGCGTGGGTTCGGCTGAAGGAGTCCGCCCTGCGATGTCGAACGCTGGCACGGAATTGGCGCAGGGCGCCGTCGAGGTCGCCCAAGGCCCATAGCGTGCGGGCGGTTTCATGGGCGAGGGACGCTTCCTGGAAGAACCAGACTCGCTGAGGTTCGTCGTCGCCCGCTACGGCCTGGCAGAGGTCGGTTTCGGCTTGGTTGATCGCGGCGATGGCGTTGCCCTTCTGGCCGTCCACGGCCAGCGCCCGCGCACGCACGACGCCGATCAGGGCTCGCTCGCGCGGAGTGGACTTGGCGTACCTCTTGCGCTCGACGGAGGCGGTGGCGAGGTCCATGGCTGCCTTGGTGTGTCCAAGGTCTATGGCCTGATGGGCCATTGCCCGCAGGATGTGCCCGGCAAGGGGAGCGTCGTCGGCTTCCGCGGCAAGCTTGAGCGCGAGGGTGAGGTAGCGCCGTGCGGGTTCGTGCTGAGACGCGTCGAAGCTCATCCAGCCGGCCACGTACACCGCTTCGGCTGCCGCAGAGTACAGCGACCGACGCGAGTGCTCGCTTCTGAAGACTCCACCGACGTACCGGGCGACGTCGTCGACGATGTACTGGTAGAGCGCGGTTCGACCGTCGACACCGCCGTGCCGTTGATCGCGTCGGGCGAAGAACTCGGTCATCTCGCGAACGGCCCGCACTTCGGTCGCGCCGACTCTTCGGGTCGGGTCGATCGCGCGGGTGCGCGCCCGCTGAGGAGCTTCGTCCCACCAAGTGTCGCGGGGCAGGACCAGCCCGCCGACGGAGTAGACGGCGGCGCCGGTGAGGAGCCGGCGACGTTCGCGGTCCATGCTGTTTCTCCCCAGGTCGACCAGAGTCGTCAGCGTGTCGGTGTCCCACTCGGACCCGGTGACCGCGTCCGAGGTGCTCCCCGCGAGACCGATCTCCGCGAGTGTGACGGGACGTCCCAACCGCCGCGACAGAGTTTCGCGCAGGATGTCGGCGGCCCGGCCCCGGGGTCGGGTCCCGGCGACCCACATGGCGATGTGCGAGCGCTTCACGGTGAGGAGTTCGTCAACGCCGGCCTCTGCCGCGACACGTACGACTGCAGCGGCCACCACGGGCTGTGACCAGCCAGTCTCCGCGATCACCGCGGCCAGTTCGTCGTTCCTGTGCGCCATGCTGCGCCCCTGTTCACAAGAGAACAACCTTTGACGGGTTTGACGGCATCGAGGCCTCAACGGGGATGCCCGCCCATCGCGAACCACGGTTCGCTGAGAGGACAGAAAACCACCAACCGACAACGAAGGGAGGGCGACTGGTGACTTTCAGCCACGTGGGTGACGAGGAGGGCCGAGAGCCCGCCGGCTCGTCATCTACGACACCGACTCGTCTCCATTCGCGTCCCAAGCAGGTAACGCGAGTAGGTGAAAGGCCCGTACCCTCTCCAGCCGCCTTGATGGACGCTGCGACTGCTACGTCTCGGCCCACAGGTCACCCCGCCTACTCCCAGACCCTTCCCCGCGAGGCGCGGAGCGCCGGAGTCGCTCGCCGTCTGGTTCGAACAGCACTGACCCTCTGGGGCCTGGATTCGTTGACTGAGGACGCCTCGCTCGTGATCACTGAGCTGGTCTCCAACGCGGTCGCCCACAGTCGACTCCCGTCGATCAGAGTGCTCGTCTCCCGGCCTTCCGCGAATGGGGTTCGCGTGGGGGTGGTCGACCGCTCCAGGGCCCTCCCGATCCTGGGCGCGGACTTCAGCGGCGACCAGCTCCGGGGGAGGGGCTGATCCTGGTCGACACGCTCACGGACGAGTGGGGAACTGAGCTGTACCGGTGGGGCAAGCAGGTCTGGGCCGAGCTCAGCGAGGGAAACGCGTGAAGGACGGGAAGCCCTGGGTGGGCGACGAGGTGCGCGACGAGGTCACGAACAGGAAGGCCATCGTGACCGACGTCCGCGGCGGCTCCGTGTACGTCCTTCGCCATGTCTGGGGCGGGGGCGACACCTGGGATGCCGAAGACCCCGAGAAGCTCACGCTGACAAAGCCTGCAGGCGACACCACACTCGCCGGATGAGTCGTCGTACTGGTGGGGGTCGGCGGGTAGGAGGCTGACGTGGCGCCTCCTACTTCCTGTCCAGGAGCACGTCGATTCCCTTGAACCCTTCGAGGATCTCGGTGACAGTTTGCAGTTCGATCCGTGGATCTATCTGATGCTGCAACTTGGCGGAACTGTGCGCTACCTTTCCGCGAGCGGTAGCCCACGATTCGGTTGTCTCCAGCCATGTGCGGTTTATTTCATCGATGGTGATCCCGAGTGGAAGCAGTATCAGGAGGAGATTCTTCTCTTTGATGCCGTGGTTTCGGGTTCTGATGAAGGTGCTGTAGTGCTTCTTGGAAGCCTCGATCCGCCCTTTCAGTGTCGGGTATTTCCTCGACGAGTCAGTGATATCGGACAACTTGTCAGGGATGTCATAGTCGGCCTCTTTGTGGGACATGAGGGCGAGCAGGCATGGGCGGATCCTGCCGGTTTTATCCCAAATGGAATGAGCGCGATGAATGACCTCCACCGCTCTGTCTTCTATGTATGACTCGAATTCGGCATGGGCGAGCACGCGGAAGGCGCGAGTGCGTTCGTGAACCCTGTTTGTGTACAGGCCGGTCGGTTCGAATGTCCGGGGTAGTAGGTTCTTACGAAGTTCGTTAACTCGACGTGAGAGTGTCCTATAGCGCGGGGAAGGCATCGCGTAGCGACCTCAAACAATGATTCGGTTGTTGTCGAACCCGGGGATCGGTACCGGGAGTCCGATCGCTGATTCCAGCTCCGTTCCCCAGAGGCTGAGTCGACGATGAGTGGCGAGAGGGGTTTTTGTCGTAGTCTGGATGGACTCTACGAATCGCGTGTTGTTCTCACAGAGGTGCTTGAATGCTGACTCGACTTCAGAGCGGTTCTCGATCGCCGCTTCGGCGATTTCTGGATTGGCGAAGTAGTAGGTCATGATGTCGAACACGGCTCGGTTGAACCGGCCCTCGTAATCTCCTTCCGACCAACGGTAGAAGGAATTGCTACCGAAAACCTCGAACGTTGCATCGATCGACGTCTCGCATGAGGTCCCCGCCTTTCTGATCTCGCCCTCCTTTTCCTCCCAGGAGTCATTCAGGGTGTTCACTGTTCCATCCAGGAACGATTTGAGGTTTCCGGTGTACTCGTTCAGTCGGTACCGGAAGGCGAAGTATCGGAGCATTATTTCGACGTCTCGCATGCGGAAGTCTGGCTTCTTGATGCGGAGCGCCATCTGAAGCCATGTGCTGGCCGATGCGGCATCGTCCAGGTAGTTTGTGAATTGGCCAGGGTGGAGGGCCTGGCGGAGCTCCTGCGGTGAGAGCCTGACGCTGCCTGTGTTGAGGCGAAGAAAGACAAGATTGAGGAACTCTTCGTTGGGCCACCGGCGGACAACTACAGTGCGGATCGTTTCGTTGAGGAAAGCATTCAGGTCGTCGACCAGCTCGCTATCGTTCTCCATCTTTTCCAGGGTCTTGAGTCGCAGATCCTCCCTGACCTCAAGACTTGTCAAGTTGAAGCCCTTAAACCCCTGTTCCTCATCCGAAACAGCGAACGAAGATCCTGCCGCGAATTGACGGAGGGCAAGGAGTCGCTGCTTTCCGTCGAGAACGATGAACTTGCCTCGCTGCTTCTTGTCTTCTGCGAGGACGATCTGCGGGATGGGTAGTCCAAGGATGAGTGATTCAATAAATTTGCTTTTCCTCCCCCTATCCCAGGCGTCGCGACGCTGAAACTTCGGGTTCAGTTGAATGTTGCCGCGGCGTAGCTGGCTGAGGATTGTTTCCGTGGTCCAGTCGGTGTCGGTGACAACTGCGCGCGTGACGTCAGTAGACGACACGTTTGAAGGTTCGTTCTCCTCGCCGTCCTGGTCGTCGTACGCTTCGTTTCCGTTTTCGTGCAAGCGTGCCAATTTATCTACCTCTGTTTATGATTGCGTGAACGTTTCTAGCCGGCGGAGATGGTGGAGTACGTCCACACGTCAGCTGGAATCTCGTGCCCCAACTTCCAGGTGATCCCCATGGGGTTGCTTCCCTTGTGCTCGACGTACGTGGCCGGGCCGAGGAGCATCCAGGGCTGAGGACCACCGATGTCCGTCTTCTTGTAGCGGCGGACGAAGAGGAGGACGTGGGAGCCGTTCTCCTTGTGTGTCTGGTACCGGACGCCTGTGGGGGACGTCTCCGACGTCTGGTTCTGGGACTCCCAGTGGAAGAGGATGTCGTTCAGTGCGTAGTCCCGGTAGCGCGTCTGCGGGGAGAAGTCCTTCTCGTCCTTCTCCAGCGTGATCAGCAGTGCGTCCGTCTGGATGTCCTCGCACCATTTCACCCCCTCGCGGAAGTGGCCCGGCATGAATCCGCCGATGACCGACTGGCCCAGGGCCGGGAGGATTTCCTCTCGGCTGTAGGAGGCGTGGACCGTCAGGGGGAGTTGGCCGAGAGGGCCGATGAGGGGTACCGGGACGTGGTCGGTCTGGTCGAGGGCATACGCCAGGACCTGGCGGAGTTCGTCACGCAGGGCGTGCTGGGGACGCAGTGCGTCCAGCGCGTCTTGGTAGTCGGAGTAGCCGCCGCCTAGGGGCCACAGAGAGAAGAAGAGCATGCGGGCGTAAGCCCGCTCGATCTCGCTGAGCTCGCTGTAGGGGGGAGCGTCGTCGACGAGGAGCCTCGTGTAGGTGTCCGCTCGTCGGGGATCGTCGACGTGAAGGAACGCGGAGACACGCTTGCGGAGGGCAGCCTCACCCGGCGGGCCAGACTGAGGGAGCAGACCTGATCGGCGGAGGAGGCCAGTCCAGGAGTTTCCGTTGCCGCGGTAGATCTCCTTGAGCTCGCGCCCGCTCTTCTTGAGATAGCCCGAGAGCCGAGTCTCGCCGTACTGCCCGACCTCGCGGGCCAGTTGCGTCACGTTGACACTGATCTGGCTGCGGATGTTGTCGATGATCAGGTCCTTGGCTTTGGGCTCAAGGATGATCTGGCAGCCAGACGGAAGCTGAGGAAAGTCATGCTCGATGTTCGCGAGCAGGCGGTTCCTCGTCAGGCTGGTCAGCGCGCGGAACTGTTCCTCGAAGCGGAACTCCTTGCGGTGCTGACCGATGAAGTCGAGGACGGTCAGAACCGCCTTGCCTTCGCTGCGTCGAAGCCCGCGCCCCAACTGCTGGAGGAAGACGGTGGCGCTGGACGTCGGGCGCAGTAGAAGGAGCGTGTCGACGTCCGGGATATCCAGACCCTCATTGAAAAGGTCCACGGAGAAGATCACTTGGAGGCTCCCGGAGCTCAGCGCGGCGAGTGCCTCCCTGCGTTCTTCTCGCGGCGAGTCCGCTGACAGCGCTACGGCGTTGAGGCCGGCGCGGCGGAAGAAGTCCGCCATGAAGCGGGCGTGGGCCACAGAGACGCAGAAGCCCAGGGCACGCATGGAGCCCGGGTCGGTGACCTTGTCCTTCACCGCCTGGACGACGAGTCTTGCGCGAGCGTCGTTGCCGGTAAACAGGTTGCTGAGGGCCGTGGCGTCGTACGCCCCGCGCTTCCAGGTGATAGCGCTCATGTCGGTGTTGTCGGTGACACCGAAATAGTGGAACGGGCTCAAGAGGTCGTTTTCCAGCGCCTCCCAGAGCCGCATCTCCGCTGCGATGCGCCCGTCGAAGAACTCGTCCTGGATGTTTCGGCCGTCCATGCGCTCTGGCGTGGCGGTCAGGCCGAGCAGCTCAGCGGGGGTGAAGTGATCGATGATCTTCCGATACGTGGGCGCCACGCCATGGTGGAACTCATCGATGACGATGACGTCGAAGTGATCGGGGGCAAGGCTGTCCAGCGTGCGAGTGTTGAGCGACTGGACGCTCGCGAAGACGTGGTTCCACTGTTCCGGCGTGAGGCCGCTGTGGAGTTCCTCGCCGAAGTTGGCGTCCAACAGAACGTCTTGGTACGTGCGGAGGGACTGGCGGAGGATCTCCTGCCGGTGGGCGACGAAGAGGAGCCTCAGGTCGCGGCCGTACTTCTGTCGCAGACGCTTGTAGTCGAGGGCCGCCATCACGGTCTTGCCGGTGCCGGTGGCCGCAACCAACAGGTTGCGGTGGCGGCCGTGGACCTCACGTTCCACTTCGAGACGCTCCAGCATGTCCCGTTGGTGGGGGTAGGGGCGCACCTCGAGACCAGAGAGAGTGATGTGGCGACCTGTGGTGTTGTCCGTTCCGCGGCCGGCGACATGGAGGGCTTCGTCAAGGCGCCGGGAGTCGCTCTCGGGGGCGTACGGTTCGAACGCCGAGTCGCTCCAGTAGGAGGCGAAGGTCGCTTCGAACTTGCGGAGGACATCGGGCGTCGCGACAGACGAGAGGCGGACGTTCCACTCCAGTCCGTCAAGGAGAGCGGCCTTGGAGAGGTTGGAACTGCCCACGTACGCCGTGTCGTAGCCGCTGTTGCGGCGGAAGAGCCAGGCTTTGGCATGAAGACGTGTGGAGCGGAGCTCGTAGTTGACCCTGACCTCGGCGTCGAACCGCTGGACGAGCCGGTCTAGGGCCCGTCGCTCGGTGGCGCCGATGTACGTCGTGGTGATGACCCGGATCGGGACACCGCGTGCGTGAGCCGCTTCGAGAGACTGCTCGATGACACGAAGTCCGTGCCACTTCACGAAGGCGCACAGGAGATCAACGCGGTCAGCGGTGGCGAGCTCGGCCCGGAGTTCAAAGCCGAGGCTCGGGTCTTCGGGGGAATTGGTAATGAGTGTGGTCTCTGAGAGGGGCGTTGCGGGCCTGATCCGGTAGACGCCCTTGGCCTCTTGTTCGGCGATGGCGAGGAGTTGGCGGGGGCCGTCGGATACGAGGTCGACCCATTCGCGAGCGCCCTCGATACTGCTCATCGACTCGAGGATGTGGTTGGCCGCGTGAACCCGCTCCTCCGCGGGCAGCCGTTCCAGGATGTGCCGTGCCGTGTCCGCGACATGCCGGGCGATGACGTGGGGTGCTGAAGCCGGGCCGACGGTGTCGTCGATCGCATGCCAGCCCTGATCTGCCAGCCCCTTGAGCTGGTTCTCGAGACGCATGGTGATGAGCTGCTCGTAGAGTCCCGAGATCGGCTCGTTGGCATCGATCGGACCGGCCACTGTCGTCCCCTCCCCGTTCAGACCCTCCCAGTGATATCAGGCGTCACAGAGAGTTCGATCACGACATGGGGATATTCGGCTCCTTCACTCCGCCCCGTGGCACTCCCCATAAGTCCGCCCCGACCCGCACCAGCACCCCGCCCCCCGCGCCGGTGGCCATGCCGTGGCGCGGCCGCGGGCGGCCAGGGTGGTGGCGTACTGGGGGAGTAGGGAGGCGTTCGAGGGGGACGTGGATTCGGAGGCGGCGAAGGCTTCGTAGGAGGGGACCGTGGCCGGGACGATGCCCAGGTTGGGGGTGCCCGCCGCCGACAGTTCGCGGAGGGACGCTTCGATGTCCGTCAGGTGGGCTCGGTACGTGGGGTACTCCGCCTCGAGTTCCGGGTACGAGGCGAGGAGCTCGTCCAGTTCCCGTTCCGGCCAGTGGAGGACCGCCACCGGGAAGGGGCGGGAGAGGGCCGTGCGGTAGGAGCCCAGTTCGCTGCGGAGGCGGGTGATCTCGGCCTGGAGTTCCGCCGGGTCCGAGGAGCCGAGCGACCACAGGCGCTTCGGGTCGTGCAGCTCGTCCAGGGGGACGTCCCCCGTGTGCAGCGTGTCCGCGAGGGTGTCCCAGCCGTCGTGGGGAAGCGCCAGCATCCGGCGGACCCGGTGGCGGGTGGCGAGCAGCGAGCGGGTGGGGTGCGGGAGGTCCGCCGGCGCCGACTCCGGTGCCAGCAGATGGGCCGCCTCCGTCGCGTACGTCTCCGACAGCTCCAGCTCGTCATGGGACTCCAGCGTCTCCACCACGATCTCCCACGGCCCCGCGTCCGCCGGCGCCGACGCCCGCACGCCCTCGATGATCGCCCGCGCCTCCGGCTCGTGGCCGTACTCCCACAGGTTCGCCGCCTTCAACGCCCTGATCAGGTGGGGGGAGGCGGGTGAGGAGGACAGGAGGGTGTCGTACAGCGCCGTCGCCTGCGGCCGCTCGCCCGCCAGCTCCAGATGCGCCGCTGCCTGGAGGAGCAGCGGTTCCTGGTCCTCGGGGTACCGCGCGGCGGTGCGCAGCAGGCGCTCGGCTTCGGTGGCGTGGGCGGCAGGCGTGTCGGGGCGCATGTCGACCACCGTACTGCTGTACGGCCCTGGAGAGTTGGCGCGTCAGCGCTTATCGTGCCCCGCATGCGGGACAGGGTGCCGGTCGTCGTCCAGACACGCGGGGTGCGGAGCACACCCGCCCGCGTGCTGTGGGTCGGTGCCGAGGCCGTCATCACCTGCGGGGTTGTCCTGCTGCTCCTCGTCGTCCACCAGCTCTGGTGGACCAATCAGCAGGCCCGCGCCCAGGCCACCCAGCAGGTCCGCGCCCTTGAACGGGAGTGGGAGGGATCACCTCCGGCACCCTCGGTCGAGGAATCGCCTCCCGTGGAGGGAACCCCCGCGCCCGTCGAGTCCGTCGCTTCCCCGGAGGCCGAGGCCGAGGCCGAGCCTGCGGCCACTCCTTCCTCAAGACGCCCTCCCCTCTCCTCCGCGTACGCCATCCTCCGCATCCCCCGCATCGGCCTCACCGCCCCCGTCGCCCGTGGCGTCGGCAAGCGGTCCGTCCTCGATCGCGGGTACGTCGGGCAGTACCCGGACACCGCCGCCCCCGGACGCCCCGGCAACTTCGCCCTCGCCGGGCACCGCAACACCCACGGCGAGCCCTTCCGCTACATCAACCGGCTCCGGCCGGGCGACCGGATCCGGGTGCAGACCAGGGAGCGGGAGTACGAGTACGTCGTCGATCAGGTGCTCGCCCAGACCGCTCCCCGCGACACCGGCGTCATCCAGCCCGTGCCCCGCTCCCTCGTCAAGCCCTCCTACGGGTACTCCGCCCCCGGCTCCTACCTCACCCTGACCACGTGTACGCCCGAGTTCAGCTCCGCGTACCGGCTCGTCGTCTGGGCGAAGCTCGTACGGTGACGGCGGCGCCGACCAGGCCCAGCGCCGCCGACACGAGCAGTGCCGTGTCCGCGCCCGCCGTCGCCAGCGCGATCGTGAGGGCCGCGCCCGCCGACGAACCGATGTAGCGGGCCGTGTTGTTGGCCCCCGAACCCATCGCCGCCCGCTCCGGCGGTACGGAGTCGACGGCCAGGCTCGGCAGCGCCGCGTTCAGCAGGCCGCTGCCCACGCCCGCCACGAACAGGCCGGGCAGGAGGCGGAGCCACGAGCCGTGCGGGGAGGAGAGCGAGCCCAGGAGGCCGAGCACGCCCGCCGTCGACAGGACGAAACCAAGCGCCAGTTGGTGCGGGGCGGAGACCCGGCCCGCCAGCCTGCGGGCCTGCAGCGCCACCACGAACGCCGTGCCCGACCACAGCACGAACATCCACGCCGCCCCCAGCGCCGACATCCCGAGAACGCGCCGGAGCAGCGCCGGAAGGAAGCTGAACAGGCCGATCACCGCCAGGCCGGTGAACAACGCCCCGGACATGGCCGCGAGGAAGGCCGGGCGGCGGAAGAGCGCCAGGTCGACCATCGGCGTACGGCTCCGGCGCTCGACCGCCACGAAGACCGCGCCCAGCGCCACCGCGGCGCCCGCCAGCAGGCCCACCGGCGCGCGCAGCCAGCCGTCCCGGCCCAGGGTGAGCGCGGTCAGCAGGGCGGCCAGGGACAGGCCGAGGGCGAGCGCGCCCGCGATGTCGGGCCGGCCGCCGCGCGGTGCGCGGGACTCGGCGAGGGTACGGGTGCCCAGGGCGGCGACCACGAGCGCGGCCACCGCCAGCACCTCGTATGCGAGACGCCAGTCGATCAGGCTCAGCCCGCCCGCTAGCAGCGGGCCCAGCGCGATTCCAGCGCTCACGAACGCACCCCACACGCCCGTCGCCCGTACCCGGTCCCGGCCGGAGGGGTAGGCATGCGCCAGGAGCCCCAGGCTGCTCGCCAGGACGGCCGCGCTCGCAGCGCCCTGGGCCACGCGGGCGAGGGTGAAGGTGAGCGTGGAGGTCGCGAAGGCGCCCAGTCCGGTGGTGAGTCCGAAGGCGAGGGTGCCGAGCAGGAAGACCCGGCGCCTGCCGTGGTCGTCGGCGAGGCTGCCGGCGATCAGGAGGACGACGGCCAGGCCGAGCGGGGTGCCGTTGAGCAGCCACGCCTGCGCGGAGGCGGGGGTCGAGAAGGAGGCGGCCATGTCCGGGAGGGTGAGCATCGGGGCCGTGTAGTTCATCAGCGCGAGGGTGGTGGCCGCGCTGGTGATCGTGAGGGTGGCGCCTGGGCGTGAGGTCACAGGCGTGCGGGTGGGAGCGGAGGAGAGCTGGGGCATGGGGGCCTCGACGGATCGTCTTGGTGGACCGGATTCATCTGGTCGGTTCAGTGATTGAACCTTACGTCGGTCGGTTCGGTCAATGAACCCCGGGGCTGTACCCTCGACCTCATGGCCCTCGGAAAGGACTACGCGGCACAGCAGTGCTCCATCGCCCGCGCCCTCGAAGTCATCGGCGAGCGCTGGACCCTGCTCATCGTCCGCGACGCCTTCTACGGAGTGCGCCGCTACAACGACTTCCTCGTTCACCTCGGCCTGCCCCGCGCGGTCCTCGCCGCCCGCCTCCAGGCCCTCGTCGAGGCCGGCGTCCTGGACAAGCGCCGCTACCAGGAATCGCCGCCGCGCGACGAGTACGTCCTGACCGAGCGCGGCCTCGCCCTGTGGCCCGTCCTGCGCACGCTCGGACGCTGGGGGCGCGACGAGGTGCCCGGAGCCCCGGCCGTACGCCAGTTCCACCACGCCGACTGCGGCACCGAACTCGGCCCGTACGGCGAATGTCCGGCCTGTCGCGTTCCCGTACCGGCCGCCGACGTCGAGTTGCGGCCCGGAGCCGGGCTCGATCCGGACCCCGCCGATCCGGTCAGCCGGGCGCTGCTCCTGCCCCGCCGACTGCTCGTCCCCCTCGAAGCCGATCGTGTATAACGGCTGATACATGACGAAGCGAGCGGCAACGAGGGAGGGAAGTGCGGTGATCGGCAACCTGCTGCTGCGCGTGCTCGCTCCCCTCTTCTTCCTGCTCGCGCTCGCCGATCTCCTCCTCTCCGACGGCTCCAGCCTCTCCGCCGCCGTCGCCCTCGCCGCGACCACCGTCGTCTGCGCCCTCATCGGCGCCTCCGCGCCGGCGTCCGTACCCCCGACCCGGGTACGCACCGCCCTGCGCGATCGCGAGCGGCGCACCGCCTTCCTGCCGCAACGCGACCCCGATGCCTCCGGCCGCCGCAGGCCCCGGGCACCCGGCCGTCCCCTCCCGACGGCCGCGTAGGAACACCAGCACGACCCTGCGCGGATCCGTCATGCCGAGACGTCCTTCTTCCGGCACGACGAGACCCCTCGGAGGGCTCCCATGTCCGTTTTCGCTTCCCTGGTCGAGCAGCTCGCCGACCTGCTCCAGCCGCTCTTCGCCACCACCGCGACCGCCGCCGCGATCGTCCTGTTCACGATGCTCGTCCGGCTCGCGATCCATCCCCTCTCGCGGGCGTCCGCCCGCGGACAGAAGGCCCGCACCCGCATCGCCCCGCAGCTCGCCGAGCTCCGCACCAAGCACGCCAAGGACCCCGAGCGGCTCAAGAAGGCGGTCATGGAGCTGCACGCGAAGGAGAAGGTCTCGCCCTTCGCCGGCTGCCTGCCGAGCCTCCTCCAGGCGCCCGCGTTCCTCCTCATGTACCACCTGTTCTCCGGCGACCGCATGGCCGGCCACACCCTCTTCGCCGCCCCGCTCGGCGACCACTGGGCCGACGCCCTCGGCCACGGCGGCGCCTTCGGCCCGGCCGGCCAGGTCTACCTCGTGCTCTTCGCGATCGTCGCCGCCGTGGCGGCCTTCAACTACCGCCGTACGAAGCGGCAGCTCGCCGCGCAGCCCCTGGACACCGGACTCCCGGCGACGCCGGGCGCGGACACGATCAACAAGGTGATGCCGCTGCTCTCCTTCGCCACCCTGATCACCGTCGCCGTCGTCCCGCTCGCCGCCGCGCTCTACGTCGTCACCAGCACCACGTGGACCGTCTTCGAGCGGGCCGTCCTCTTCCGTGAGCAGCGCCCCGCGGAGGCCCTCGCTACTCAGGCGTAAGGGTCCAGTCCGTGAACGGGGTCTTGCCGAGTGGTCGAAACTCTTGGAGGATCGACCAACCTCCGATGGCCGCAACCCATCGGCCGGGGATCAGTAGGGCCCGACCCTGGGCCCTCCTCGACCACAGGGAGAAGACCATGAAGCTGCTGCGAGTCGGTCCGGCGGGTGCCGAGCGTCCTGCCCTGCTCGACCAGGACGGGACGCTGCGCGACCTGTCGGCCCTGGTCGACGACGTCGACGGCAGCCTGCTGGCCGACGCGTCCGCGCTCGACCGGATCCGGGCGGCCGTCGGGGCCGGCGTGCTGCCCGCGCTCGACGCGACCGGGCTGCGGATCGGCCCGCCGGTCGGCCGGATCGGCAAGGTCGTGTGCATCGGGCTGAACTACCACGGGCACGCGGCCGAGACCGGCGCGGCGACCCCCGCCGAGCCGGTGGTCTTCCTCAAGTCCGCCGACACGGTCGTGGGCCCCGACGACACCGTGCTCGTACCCCGCCGCAGCACCAAGACGGACTGGGAGGTCGAGCTGGCGATCGTCATCGGCCGCACGGCCCGCTACCTGGAGACCGACGAGGAGGCCCTCGCGCACGTCGCCGGTTACGCGGTCGCCCACGACGTCTCGGAGCGCGAGTTCCAGATCGAGCGCGGCGGCACCTGGGACAAGGGCAAGAACTGCGAGACCTTCAACCCGCTCGGCCCGTGGCTGGTCACCGCCGACGAGGTGCCGGACCCGCAGGCGCTGTCGCTCAAGCTCTGGGTCAACGGCGAGCTGAAGCAGGACGGCAACACCTCGGACCAGATCTTCCCGGTCGCGGAGGTCGTCCGGTACGTCAGCCAGTTCATGACCCTGTACCCCGGCGACATCATCAACACCGGTACCCCCGCGGGCGTCGCGATGGGGCAGCCGGAGCCGAAGCCGTATCTGCGGGCCGGTGACGTGGTGGAGCTGGAGATCGACGGGCTCGGCCGCCAGCGCCAGGAGCTCAAGGACGCGTAGCGCGTCGGCCGGGCCGGCTGACGGCGTAACGGACCGGCCGCCCAGCTCCAAGGACACGGGGCGGGCCGGCCCGGTACCAGGGCACGCGAGCCCGGCAGGATCCAAACGAGAGGCCCTGGGCAACTCGGGACAGCCGAAATGGGGGGCGCGGCGGGGAGATCCGGAGGGGGGGCGCCGAGGGGGGGGGGGGGGCGGGCGGTGCGGCCCGCGCTGTGGGGGCCGG